>DAICZP010000009.1 GCA_027311065.1 Thiomonas sp.
GGCATACGCCGCTAGCGCCTGGACGAGATCGCCGCCGGCGGCAAGTCGTTCGGCGCGCGCGAGTTCGACGCCGCCGAGCTTGTAGGCAAGGGCGTCGTCATCGGCAGCGCCGGCGAGACGCAGCAGGTCAGCTGCTTCGGCAAGGTGGCAGATTGCTTCGGCATCGTCGGAAGACGCCAGCGCCACGCGGCGGTGATCATCGGCCCACGCCGAAAGCCGTCCCGGGGCGCATTGCGCGCGCTGCGCGGCAGCGAGCGATGCACATAGCGCAATGCCGGAGCGGGCGGCTCGCAAGACTTCGGATTCGGTGGTTGGCATGGTCCGTGGCTGGCGCGCGATGTCGAAACGCAGCCGGGCGAGAATAGCATTGGCGCAGCAAGCACCGCGGAGGGCGCCGGTCGCGGCGGTGGCCCCGTACCCGGGCATCGCCGCTACCATGCATGACACCACTGTGGAGCACCGACGTGAGCTACGACGACACCAATGCGTTCGCCCGCATCCTGCGCGGGGAAATTCCCTGTATCAAAGTGACCGAAACCGAAGAGGCTTTGGCCATCATGGACATCATGCCGCAGAGTGACGGTCATGTGCTGGTGATCCCGAAGGCGCCGGCTGCCGAGATTTTTGACCTGCCCGATGCCGCGCTGGTGGCGGCCATCCGCATGACCCAACGACTGGCTGTGGCGGTACGCGCTGCGCTGAATCCTGATGGTGTGTTCGTCGGGCAGTTCAACGGCAGCGCTGCGGGGCAAACCGTGCCCCACGTGCATTTTCACGTCATTCCCCGCTGGAAGGGCGCTGATCTGCGCATGCATGCGCGCGACATGGCGGATTCCGAGACGCTCACCGCGCTGGCGCAGCGCATTCGCGCGCAGCTCTGAGGCCGGCGCACCGCCAGCTGCGGTGCCTGTCCGTCCCGGGCGAGGTCAGTGGCCCAGGCCCGCCGCGATCGACTGACGCACGGCGCGCAGCTCTGGTGGCAGGCGCTTCTCGAGCGTCTGGAACAGCGCATCGTGCAGTGCCAGTTCCGCACGCCACGCGGCAGGGTCGGCATCGATGATGGCTTCGAAGCGCGCGGCGTCGAAGTCGAGACCGCGCCAGTCGAGATCCTGGTGACGAGGGCTGATGCCGAAGAAATGCCCTTCACCCTGGGCGCGTCCCTCGATACGCTCGATCATCCACTTCAAGACACGCGCGTTGTCACCATAGCCCGGCCAGACAAACTTGCCGTCGGAGCCCTTGCGGAACCAGTTGACACAGAAAATCCGGGGCAAGGTGGCGCCGAGAGCCTGGAGTCGGTGCTCCATGTCAAGCCAATGGCGGAAGTAGTCGCTCATGTTGTAGCCGCAAAACGGCAGCATCGCGAATGGGTCGCGTCGCACCACGCCTTGTTGACCGACGGCGGCGGCTGTGGTTTCCGAACCCATGGTCGCGGCCATGTAGATGCCTTCCATCCACGTGCGCGCCTCGGTCACCAGCGGCACGGTGGTGGAGCGGCGGCCGCCAAACACGAAGGCGTCGATGGGTACGCCGGCAGGATCGTCCCAGGCCGGGTCGAGCGCGGGGTTGTTGGTGGCGGCGACGGTGAAACGCGCATTCGGATGGGCTGCCTTGACGCCGGTGCTGGCGCCGAGCTCCGGCGTCCAGTCGCGCCCCTGCCAATCAATCAGGTGCGCTGGGGCCGGTCCCATGCCTTCCCACCAGACATCTCCGTCGTCCGTCAGGGCGACGTTGGTGAAAATCACGTCGCGTTCGATGCTGCGCATGCAGTTGGGATTGGTGGCGGTGTTCGTGCCCGGCGCCACGCCAAAGTATCCCGCCTCCGGGTTGATGGCGTACAGGCGACCATCAGCCCCTGGCTTGATCCAGGCGATGTCGTCGCCAATGGTCGTGACCTGCCAGCCTGAAAGCGCGGGCGGCGGGATCAGCATGGCGAAATTGGTCTTGCCGCATGCGCTGGGGAACGCTGCGGCCACGTGATACTTGCGCCCTTCGGGGGTGGTCACGCCAAGAATGAGCATGTGCTCCGCCAGCCAGCCCTGTTCACGTCCCATGGTCGACGCGATGCGCAATGCAAAGCATTTTTTGCCCAACAACGCATTGCCCCCGTACCCTGATCCGTAGGACCAGATCTCCTGCGTTTCCGGGTAATGCACGATGTACTTCACGTCGGCATTGCAGGGCCAGCGGCTATCCTCCTGGCCGTCGGACAAGGGGGCGCCAACCGAGTGCACGCAAGGCACAAAGTCGCCATCGGTGCCGAGCAGGTCGAGGACAGCGCGGCCCATGCGCGTCATGAGTCGCATATTCACGGCGACGTAGGGAGAGTCCGACAACTCGACCCCGACGTGAGAAATCGGCGAACCCAACGGCCCCATGCTGAACGGAATCACATAGAGGGTGCGTCCACGCATCGCGCCCCGAAACAATGCATTTTCGCCGGTTTGAAGCAGGGCACGCATTTCGCCCGGATCCATCCAGTTGTTCGTCGGGCCGGCGTCGTCGCGGTTCTGCGAGCAGATGAAGGTACGATCCTCGACGCGGGCGACATCGGAAGGGTCTGAACACGCCAGATAGCTGTTGGGCCGCCGCTCGAGCTTGCGGAAGGTTCCGGCATCGACGAGTTGCTGGCACAAGCGGTCGTACTCCTCCTGGCTACCATCGCACCAATGAATGGCGCGTGGCTGGGCGAGCGCGGCGATCCTGGCAACCCAGTCGATCAGGCGGGCATTTCTGACATGGGCTGGCGCGCTTGCGCGCACCTCCGCGGCGGTGACGGATGGCATCGGCAACTCCTCCAGTTTCCAGGGGCGCGCCGTCAACCAACAGCGTGCGCCTTTTGCTTGTTTGTGTATGAACGGACCGTGTTCGCTGTGGAACGAGGGCCGCCCAGTCTAGTGGGCGTTGCTTTCGGCATGCTGTCGCGGCAAGCTCGCGGCGCTGGCGCTGGCGCTGACGCCCGCCACCGGCAGACCGCCATCAGCGCTCATGATCCAGCTCAGCTGATGCAATGCCCGCACCAGCCGCTCCGAGCAGCGGTCGAGATCGCCTTCGGCGATTTCGGTGAGTACTGCATCGACCTCGCCATCTTCCTGTGCACGGCGCAGAAGCTCACCCGCCTCGTGGTGAAAAGTGGTGTGCAGGGTCTGCGCCTTCTCGAACAATGGGCGCGCCTCCGGCCAGATGGTCAGGGCTTGACGTTTCATCCACCGCCCCAGCAGGCAGGCATCGTCGCGCTGCACCAAGGCCCACTGCAACGGGATCCCGTCGCCGCGCAGGTTGCGCGCCAGCGTGTCGCGGTATTCCTGGTGCGACGCAATCATGCGCTGCCAGTCGAGTGGCGCCACGTCGCGACTGAACAGCAGCGCCTGGCGCCCGAGCACAGTGGAGGGTCGGGCGGCGTCGAGATTCAATCGCCACCGACTCTGCCAATCGGCGAACGCTTCGGCTGGCATGGGGCGCGCCATGGCGTATCCCTGTCCGTGCTCGACGCCAAGAGACATTGCCATTTCCACCAATCCCGGCGCCTCGAGACCCTCCATGGTCACCCGCATGCCCAGACCCTGCGCCATGCGCACCAGCGCGCCGATGAATGCGATGGTCTTGAGCGGATCCTCTTGCGCCTGCAGCACGATCTGCTGGTCGATCTTGACCGTGTGGAACGGCAGGCTGCGCATGCGCTTGAGGCTGCTGTAACCCGAGCCGAGGTCGTCCATGACCAGCCGCACACCGATGCGCGAGAGGTCGGCGATCGCAGCGTCGCGCCGCGCGCTGTCAAGCATGTCCTCGTGGGTCTCCAGCAGTTCGAGGTAGAGCCGGTGCGCGGGCACGCCGCTGTCCGCCAGTGCCTGCGCCACCCACTGCGCGCACTCGGGCTCCAGCAGCACGCTCGGCGGCAGGTTGACGCTGGCGCTGACGTGCAAGCCCTGTGCTTCCCAGGTCCGGACCCATTGGAGCGTCTGCTCCAGCCCCTTGCGGAACAGGATGCGTAATTCGTGGTTGCCGAAAGCCTCGAGGAATTCTCCGGGCGAAAGCACGTACGTCCCATCCTGCAGGCGCGCAAGCGCCTCGACCATGTCGGCATCGCCCGAAGCCATGTTGACCAGCGGCTGCACATACATGTGCAGTCCGCCGCCGAACAGGAGCTCGTGCAGATGCGATCGCCGCGTCGCCGCGATCGGCTGGATCTGACCGGCCAATACGCGCTGGAACGCGGGGTTGAGCTGGTGCTGAACCGATTCGAGCCACAAACGCATGCTGGTGGCATCGAATTGCCCCGGGAGCGTGCCCAGCAAGGTGATCACCTGATGGGCGTGGCCACTGCGGTCGAGCAGCGGCAGCGCTGCGACGCTGCGCACGCCGACGCGCCGCGCCAGCGGTCCGAACTGCACGGTCCGACACTCGTTCGGCTCGGTGGCGATCTGGCCCGTGCTCCAGGCGCGTTGCGTCGGGCCCACATGTTCGGCCACCACCCGTTCGAAGTCGAGATCCACCCCGACGTCGCGCATGTCCTGGTAATAGCGGGCTGCGATGCCGGCGGCAAACTCCAGCACATAGTGGTTGTCGACGTCGGGTCGTCCGCAGGCAACGCCACAAATGCCGGGCAGCGATGCCAGATGCTCGACCACGTGGCGCGGCAGTTGACCCGAGGCCTCCCAGTCGTCGAGTTTCATTTCCATCATGGCCGAATGGGCGTGACGTTCGCGCTCGACTTCCAGCCCTCCGCGCTGTGTCGCCTGCAGTTCCCCCGACAGGCGCGCCTGGATCACGGACTGGAGCTTGACCCGCGCTTCCAGGCGCAGGCGAAGTCCCTGGATGGCGCGGTGGAGCGCGGCGCTGTACTCGCTCATCGCCGCCATGACTGCCGCGCCGTCCACGCCAATGGTCGCGTGAATGCGTCCGAGCCGGAAACAGCGGTCTTCATGCGCCTGCCGGGAGAGATCCGGATCGAGCAATCGGCGCAGATGCTGCCGCTGATGGTCGCGCAAGTGGGACAGCTCTTCGGGGGTCAGCATGGCGAGAATGCGCGCGCTTTGCGGCTCGGACGTCAGGCGCCGGTAGAGCTCCTCGATGAATCCGTCCTCGATCGGCCCGAGGTCGAGGTCGGCCTGGAGCAGCAGCGCGGCCGCCGCGGCTCCGTACGGTTCGATCGATTCCTCTTCGGTGCTGTCGCTCTGCTCGCCGCTGAGCAGCCACCAGCGCTGTCGCCGGCTCTTGCCGGCTTTGGCGGCATACAGCGCCACGTCAGCCTGCCGCAGTAGCTGGTCGGCTTCGTCGCCGTCATTGGGAAAGAGCGCCAGACCCATGCTCATGCCCACCTCGGCCTGCACGTCTTCGGCCAGAATGAAGGGTGTTTCCACCGCGCGGTGCATGCGCGCGAGAATCGATTCCAGCAGCGCGCGCGCGTGCATGCCGTCGAGATCGTCGAGCACGAGAACGAATTCGTCGCCGCCGAGGCGCGCGAGCAAATCGGACTCGCGCAACTGACCTTCCAGGCGGGTTGCGAGTTGCTGCAGCAAGCGATCTCCGGCGGCATGGCCCCAGGTGTCGTTGACCGGTTTGAAGTCATCGAGGTCAAGCACCCCCACCGCCAGTTGGTGACCGGCGCGGCGCGCGCGCGCAATGGCGTGCGGAAGGTGCTGTTCGAGGGCCAGGCGGTTTGCCAGGCCGGTCAGCGCGTCGTGTCGCGCCAGGTGTGCCTGCTCCGACTCACGTGTCTGGAGCAACTGCTTGAGGTCGATCTCGGTGAGCGCCTGACCAATCAGCTCGGCGGTGCGCAGTAGCGTGGCCTGGACGATTTCATCGAGGTCGGCGCCGTCGTTGGCCACCAGGACCAATACGCCCCAAAGCTGGTCGGATCGGCGGATCGGCAGGGTGACTGCCTCCTGGCGGGCGCCCGGGAAGGCGTAGGCGGCCCATGGCTTGAGCAGCGGGGATTCAGGGTCCGTCTCGATGGCCTTGTGCTCGCTGTTCCAGGCGCGCGCAAAGGCGCCCAAGGGCTGCCTCGCCAGATGGCTCGGGTGCGCTTCCAGCATCGTTGCCGCCTCGCCAGCCGCGGCCGCGACCTCGACGGCACCCGTCACGTCGGGGCGCCCGATCCAGGCGGCAACGAAAAGACCGCCTTCGAGCAGGCGCTTGCAGGCGGTCTCGAGAACGTCGATTTCGCTGCGCGCCGCAATCAAGACGTCGATCTGTGAAAAGACCGTGCGCATGAGTTCGCCCTGACGTTCACGGGCACGCAGCGCCTCCTGCTGCGCGCGCAGCAGGTCGAGGCGCTCGAGGCCACGCCCCAGGTCGGCGGTGGCGTCGGTGAGCAGACGGCGGTACGCAGCGTCGAATTCGACTTCCTCGCGCCAGTACAGCGACAAAATGGCGTCCACGCGGCCGTGCCGCAGAATGGGCAAGGCCGCGCTGCTACGCAGATCATGCTGGCGCGCCCGCGCAGCCCAGGGAGTGGCTGCATCGGCGAAGTCGGCATTGAATTGCGCTGCGCCGCTGCGCCAAGCCAGGCCGAAGGGCCCGCGGCCTTCAGGGATGTGGGGATCGTTCGAAATCAGGGCATCGCTGAGGTATGCCGTGGCGCCTGCGCTTGCCAGAACCTCGGCGCGACCCTGGGAGTGCGTGCGTCCGATCCACGCCAGACCGATAGCGGGCAACGCTGAAGCCGCGGCGCACACGCCCTGCATCAGCGTTGCCTCGTCGTCGGTGTCATTGATCAGCTCGTTGATCCCGGCGCGGAAGGCCTGAAAGGCGGAAGCGCGCTCCAACCGATGCTTGGCATCGCGCTGCGCGCGTTGCGCCGCCCCCAGCTTGCGCGCGCCGACAAGCAACAGGACCGCGCCAATCGCAACGATCAGGGCCATGGCCGCCGCATACGGCAGCAGGTGCCTGGCCCACTGGCCGAGCAGCACGCGGCGTGGAAGCGCCGCGAAGACGGTGTAGGGGAGACCTGGTACCGGCACGTAGGCGCCGACCATTGCCAGCGCGTCAGGGTCGATGTCGCCAGCGAAACCCGTGCCACCAGACCCGCCGCGCGTGCGCGCCAGTCCGACGATCCGCAGCGGCCTGCCCAGCAGGTCCGCACGCATGGGACGGCGCGTTTGCAGCAGGCCATCGTCGTTGCGCAGCACTGCGATGACCGCGCTCGGATAGGCGCCATCGAGACCCCTGACCCAGTCGGGTGCGGCCGGGGCACGCACGAGCACCAGCCAGCGCGCCGTGCCGCTCGCTTCCGGAAGCCGGTGAGCTTGTCCCGCGAGCAATTCGCCGGGGTGACGTGGATCGGGGATTGGGGGGAGCAAACAGTCGTTCATCTGGGGTTTGCACCCGGCCCAGGCGATACGGGTCGGCTCCCGAACGTCGGCGGGATCGACGCGCACCGGACCAACCCGCGTCAGCACGCGACCGTCGCCGTCCAGAAGCATCAGCCCGCTGCCGCGGAACCATGTGGCACGTGCCCGCCGCAAGACATGGATTGCGGTGCCGGGCGGGGATGCGACGAGATCATCGCCGACATGTCCGAGGCGATGCGCCTGCAGCGTGAAATCGGCACGGACGTTGTCAGCAAAAAAACCTGCATACGAGCGCAGTACGACCTGGGCCCGCTGACGCGCATCGTTCCATTGACTCCACGCGACCGCCGCCGCCATGGCGAGCACGACCACGACCGCAAAGCCGGCCAACCGTGCCAGCACTTTCGTGGTGTCGTCACGTCCGGCTTCAACGCTCAGGATCGTGTGCTGCGGTGGCATCGTGGCGTGGGGTCGTGTGCAATCCGTTCAGATCAATCCCCTGACTTTAACCCGGTATTGCTTCAATCCACGTTCGAAGTGCGGGAATTTTTGACGTCGTCCTCCCGCGTCGCCACGTTCTGTGGTCGTCCAACCCCTAGTTGAAGCTGAACGTCGCGGTGGTGTGGTTGATCGCGTTGTAGGCCGATGTGTAATCGGCAGCGACGCTGGAGCCAGCCAGGTTCCAGGTCAGCAGATTGTTGGCACTGGCGTCATCGATCGACCCCGGAGGGGCGGCGAGATATTCCTGGACGCCGTTGAGCGCCATGTCATACGCGTCGCCCGCGTTCGGTGCGGTGTTGATGTCGCCGCTACCGAGCTGGAACTCGCTGTCGACCTTGGCCGATGCGGCCGCGTAGGAGGCGTTCGAGAGCGTGAAGCCACTGGTCGAATTACCCAGCGCAATGGCCGTTGCCACCGTGGTCAGCGGAGTCACCACCGCGTGTACGGTGCCGCCGCCGGCAATGTTCACCACGGCCTGCAGGCTGGCGTTGGTGGTTGCCAGATTGGTCAGCGCGGCGCTGGCCCCGGTGGCGACGCTGGTGTAGTTCCCTGACGTGACCTGGATCAGGACCGGACCATAGAAGCTGGTGAGGTCGATCGTGAAATTGCCATTGGCGTCAGTGGGGATGCAAGACGTCGTGAGTAGCGTTCCCGTGCTCTGGGGCGGCGTGACGGTGGCGTTCACGGGATTGCCCTGGCCCGCGATGATCGCGTAGAGGCAGACGTTCCCCGTGCCACCAGCGTAGACCGGGCGGCCGGCGCCCATCAGGACCTGGCCGCTGAGCACGGCGCCGGTCAGCGTTGCAGAGCTACCGCCACCCCCGCAACCGGTCAGCGCCATGGGAAGGGCAAGCAAGGCCGCTAGCGCGGTGCGACGAAGGTTCCGGTGCATGGGAAGACTCTCCAGGGGATCGGCCGACAATGGGCCTCGATGGGTGCGATGCGTAAGTGTGCGGGGTGCCGCGCGGATATCAGTGCACGACCCGATCGTCGCTCTCGACGAAGAGTTCGTCGAGGATCAGTGCGTCGGGCTCTTCATCCAGGCGCCAGAACACCATCAGGACAATGGTCTTGAGTTGCTCCAGCGGCAGCTGTTTGATGCCCGTCGCCATGGCGCGCTCGACCACGAGTTCGCGCAGGTGCGGCTTGAGTGTGCCGGCGGATTCAAGGAAATTGAGGTAGCCCACGGCCTCGATGCCAAGGCACTCAAGCTCCTGCGTGGCGTACAGACGGATCGTCTCGGCACTGGGCTGACGCACCAGATGGGAAGCGGCCACGGCCTGATCGAGCCCCTGCAGCCAATCGAGCGCATCGCTGATTTCATCGTTCTCGAACCCTGCGGCGCTGAGTTTGCGCGACAGCTGCCCCGGCTCCGGACACGCTTGCGGATGCCAGTAGGTTTCGTAAACGTACATGAGGATGTCGAACATGAGCCCATTTTATGCACAAGCCGGGCCGGGCCGTCGACCCGGGGCTGAAGCGCCAGCGCCGCGCTGGCGCTTCAGCGTCACACCAGCCCAATGGGCTGGAATCGGCCCCCGGGCATGCGGGCGACGCGGCCTTGCAGTTCGAGTTCGAGGAGTTGCTCGGCCAGCCAGCGCGCATCCCGACCTGTCCGTGCGGCGAGGGTATCAAAGTCGGCACCGGCGTCGCCGAGAGCCTGCATCACTTCGCGCTGCGCCGGCGTCCCCCCGGCTGTCGCGGCATGCGTTGGAAGCTGCGACGCGGCGGCAGCGCCCGATGGCACCCGGCAGCCATCCCAGCCGAGTTCGGCCAGGATGTCGTCCAGCCCCTCGACCAGGCGGGCGCCGTCGCGCAGCAGGCGGTGGCAGCCCCGCGCGAGAGGGTTGTGAATGGAGCCGGGAATGGCGAGGACGTCCCGTCCCTGTTCCGCAGCAAGGCGTGCCGTGATCAGGGAGCCCGATTGCAGCGCCGCTTCCGTGACGAGCACACCCCGCGCCAGGCCGCTGATGATGCGGTTGCGACGCGGAAAGTGATCGCGCGCGGGTGGGGTGCCGAGCGCGAATTCGGACACCAGCAGGCCGCCTTTGGCGATGCGGCGCGTCAGCGCACGGTGCGTGGCTGGGTAGACCTGGTCGCAGCCTGTGCCGAGGACGGCGATGGTCGAGCCACTGCCTGCGTCCGCATCCAGTGCGTCCAGTGCACCCTGGTGGGCGAGCGCGTCCACTCCTTGCGCCAGCCCCGACACCACGGTGATCCCGGCTGCCGCGCAGGCGTGAGCGAAAATCCGGGCGTCGCGTGCGCCTTGCGGAGACGGGTTTCGCGTGCCGACAATGGCCAGCAAGCGCGGTGCCCGCAGCAGCGCCGTACGGCCGGCGGTGTAGAGCAGCACGGGGGGGTCCGCGATCTGGAGCAGCGCGGCAGGGTATTCGGAGTCGGCCAGGGTCAGGATGCGGTGGTCGGGCGCTGCCAGCCATCCCGTCGTTCGCGCCTTGGCGTCGCGCAGGCCGGCCGCATCCAGCGTATGCACCGCCTCGGCAATCCCGGTGCCGACCACGCGCGCCAGCGAGGCGCGATCCTGTTCCAGGATCTGTTGCGGCAGGCCGAATGCCGCGAGCAGTCGCCGCATGGCAGCGCCCCCGAGGCCGGGCGTGCGCAGCAGCCGCAGCCAGGCCTCGAGTTCGCCGTCGTCCACGCTTGCGAGGGTCAGGGCTGGCGGACGCGGTCGGCGATCTCGATGGGAGTGGCAGCCTCGAGCACCAGCCCATACGACACGTGCCCGAATGTGCGGAAGACCATCAGCAAGCCAATGCGGTGCTCGGGCAGCTCGATGGTTGGGGCGCCCTTCCGGGTCTTGTCGACGACGGCATGCGGCGGCCGCTCGATCGTCAGCACATCGCCGCGTTCGACCCCGTCATCCCGGCCCAGGTCGAGCGCCAGGATGCTGTTTCGTCCGGCCAATTGGTGCTCGTCATCGCCGATGGCCACGACAAGTCCGTGCACCGGACGCGCAGGAGCCTTGGGCGTGAAATCCAGATCCTGCCGCGGAGGTTTCGCCACCAGACGGTCGCCGACTCCCATTTCCCGCAGCACCGAGCGCACGTTCACGGTCGCCACACGATCCTTTCCCTGCGGGCCGCGCAGCAGATCGACACTGCCAAGATCATCCGACTGATAGGCCAGGACCTTGCCGGTACCCGGGTCGCGCAGCGGCCGACCCGGACGGTAGACGTCAAAGTGCGCCGCCTCTCCGAGGTCTCCGCGCACATAGGCGCGCTCGCCAGGAACCAGCATGACGTGCCCGTCGGGCAGCGCGACGATCCTGGGCGATTTTGCCAACTGGCCCGGTTCGACGATCAGCGGACGGGTCAGGAAAGCTCCGATGACCTGTGGATCAAGGGTCGGAATGCCAGCTGGCGGCAAGGGCTCGCTGCGCACGCCGGGCTCGAGCCGCACTTGCGGGATGCCTTGATCGGCGCCGACCGCAAGTGTGGCGCGTCCGTCGGTCACCGTCAGCACCAGCACCTGGCCGGGAAAAATCCAGTGCGGATTGCGGATCTGTTCCATGTTCATGCCCCAGAGAGCGGGCCAATTCCATGGTTTTTTCAGATACATCCCGGCGAGAGTCCACAGCGTGTCGCCGCGCTTGACCGTGTAGCGAGACGGCGCGCCAGCGGCGAGTTCGCCGACGGGCAGACCCTGCTGCGCAACGGTTTGCGCGCGCGCGTGCTCCCGGGCTCCCACCGGGTAGGCAGGAAGGCCGTGCAGCGAGGGCGCGGATGCCGCAGGCGAGACCGGTGCCGCCTGCGCGGCGGCGCACAGCATGATGCCGGCTGCTGCAAGGTGATAACCCTTGAATTGCATGAATCCGCCCCTAATAAGAAAATAGCGATGTCCATCACCGGCCCGGGCCCGGACCTCGTGGCATCATCACATTGTCGCGGCAAGGTCGCGCCGCCGCAACGAAAAGCAGGGAAGGCCCGCGACGGGAGTTGTCTTGGTGTGACGTCGACGTGGTCTCCCGGCTGCGCCGGATCCGTTCAAAACGCCGCGCGGCATCGGCGCGGTTTCCCGGAGTTCATCGTGTCCCAGCTCGCCATCCTCCAGTATCCCGACCCGCGCCTTCAGAAGGTCGCACACCCCGTGGCTGTCGTGGACGATCGCGTCAGGGCTGTGATCGCAGACATGTTTGAAACCATGTATGCGGCCCGCGGCGTGGGGCTGGCCGCCACCCAGGTCGACGTGCACGAGCGCATCATCGTGATCGACGTCTCGGAGGAGCGCGACCAGCCACTGGTGCTCATCAACCCTGAAATCGTCGAGCGCGGTCCCGACCTGAAAGACTGGGAGGAAGGGTGCCTGTCGTTGCCCGGCGTGTATGACAAGGTCGAGCGTCCCGATCGCATTCGTGTGCGCGCCACGGACGCGTCGGGAGGCGCGTTCGAGCTCGACGCCGATGGATTGCTGTCGGTGTGCATCCAGCACGAAATGGACCATCTTGTCGGCAAGGTCTTCGTCGACTATCTCTCGGCCCTCAAGCGCAACCGCATCCGTGCCCGCATGGTCAAGCGCCAGCGCGAGACGGAAGAGGCGTGAGCGGCGCGCAACCCCTCGAGGGCATGCGGGTCGTCTACGCCGGCACGCCCGAATTCGCCGCTGTCGCGCTGCGTGCCTTGCTGGCCGCTGGCGCGCTGGTGCCGCTGGTGCTTACCCAGCCCGATCGACCCGCGGGTCGTGGCATGCGCCTGCTGCCGGGAGCAGTCAAGCAGGTGGCGTTGCAGCATGCATTGCCGGTGGTGCAGCCGCGCGGGCTTCGGCTCGACGGCCGCTGGGCCGACGACGCGGCGTTGGCGCGCGAAGCACTGCGGCAAGCCAGGCCCGACGTCATGGTGGTCGCCGCATACGGCCTCATCCTCCCGCAGTGGGTGCTCGATCTTCCGTACATGGGCTGTGTGAACATTCATGCCTCGCTGTTGCCGCGCTGGCGTGGCGCTGCGCCGATCCAGCGCGCCATCGAGGCGGGCGACGCGATCACTGGCGTGAGCATCATGCGCATGGAGGTCGGACTCGATACCGGCCCGGTGTATCGCATGGAAGACATTGCCATTGACGCTGACGACACCGCGGCGACGCTGCACGACAAGCTCGCGGCGCTCGGCGCGCACCTGCTTCCCGAGGTGCTTGACGACATGCGACGTGATGTCGCCGAGCCCACGGCGCAATCCAACGACGGCATCACGTACGCCGGCAAGCTTGACAAGGCCGAGTCATGGCTCGATTGGACGCAACCCGCGACGCTGCTGGCACGTCGGGTGCGCGCCTTCAACCCTGCTCCCGGGACGCAGACCACGCTCGATGGACAGATGGTGAAGGTGCTCGCGGCCACGGCGGTCTTGGACGCTGGCAAAGCCGCGCCAGGAGTGGTGGTTTCGATCGATGCGCGCGGAATCGTCGTCGCGTGCGGCACGGGCGCCCTTGCCCTGGAACGACTCCAGAAAGCGGGTGGCAAACCGCTGGAAGTGCCGGTGTTTCTGCAGGGTCATCCGTTAACCATCGGAACTATGTTCGGAGTGACCGTCCTTTGACGAGATCTTGAACTTTTTTGCGCTGGGAGAGTCTTACCGTTTGTCGATGGGAAAAGGGTAAGGAGTCTTCCATGTGGAACCTGTTCAAGACCGCGGTGCTCATGGCCGCGATCACCGCATTGTTCGTTGCCATCGGCAGCGCCATCGGCGGCCGTCAGGGCATGGTGCTGGCCTTGCTGTTCGCCACTGCGGGCAACCTGCTCAGCTACTGGTTTTCGGACCGCATGGTGCTGCGCATGTACAACGCCCGCGAGGTTGGCGCCGGTCATGCGCCGCAGTTGTGCGCCACGGTCGCGGAGCTTGCGCAGCGCGCCGGCCTGCCCATGCCGCGGGTCTATGTCATCGAGGAAACCGCCGCCAACGCGTTTGCCACCGGGCGCGACCCCCAGCATGCCGCGGTGGCGGTCACCACTGGCCTGCTGCACGTGCTCGACGCCAGCGAACTGCGCGGAGTCATTGCCCATGAGCTCGCGCATGTCCGGCATCGGGACATTCTCATTTCAACCATCAGCGCCACGATGGCGGGTGCCATTTCGGCGTTGGCCAATTTCGCCCTCCTGTTCGGCGGCCGCGACGAGAATGGCCGCCCGGCCAATCCGCTCGCATCCATCGCACTTGCGCTGCTCGCGCCGATGGCCGCGGCACTGATCCAGATGGCCATTTCACGTGCCCGGGAATTCGAGGCCGATCGCGGAGGTGCCGACATTTCCGGTGACCCGCGCGCGCTCGCTTCGGCGCTTCGGCGCATCGAGGCCGCGGCGCATGCCACCACCCCATTCGCAGCGGCCGAGCAGCACCCCGCAACGGCCCAGATGATGATTCTCAACCCGCTGAGCGGTGCTGCGCTGGGTCGCCTGTTCGCCACGCATCCATCGACGGAGGAACGTGTGGCCAGGCTTTTGGCACAGGCACAAACCATGCGGCAGCGCTTCTGAGCGCTTGCGCAGGGCCGCACCGGCATTCGCGACGCAGACTCGCCAGCGCCCGCGCAACCTGCATGCGCCTGCGTGTTCCGGTTCAGCGCCGCTGCTGCGTCAGGCCGGCGAGGGCGTAGTCGATGATGACGCACGCCACGCTGTAGAGCAGCGAGCCGACCAGCGCGGCGCCGAAGTCCCGCACTTGGAACCCCCGGCTCAGGCCGGAGGCCATTTCGAACACGACTGCGTTGACCACGAAGTAAAACAGCCCCAGGGTCAGCACGGTGATGGGCAGGGTGAGCACGAACAGCACCGGGCGTACCAGCGCGTTGAGCAGGCCGATGACCAAAGCGGTCCACATGGCAGCACCGAAGCTCGTGACGTGCACACCGTTGTAGAGCTCGGCCACCGCCATCAGCGCGGTGGCCTGGAGCAGCCAGCGAAGCAGCAGTCCGACCATTCTCGCCTCCGTGGATCAGGCGTCCGCGCCGGCGCGGCGCGCCAGCTCGGCGGCCTTGCCGGTGTAGCTGGCGGGCGTGAGCGCAAGCAGACGCGCGCGTTCATCCGCGGGCAACGGCAGTGCGGCGATGAAGCCCTGCAGCAGTTCGCGTGTGATTGCCTTGCCGCGCGTCAGTTCCTTGAGCTGCTCGTACGGCTTGGGCAGGCCGTAGCGGCGCATGACGGTCTGGATCGGCTCGGCCAGCACTTCCCAGGAAGTCTCGAGATCGGCGGCGAGTTGCGACGGATTGGGTTCGAGTTTGTCCAGACCGCGCCGCAAGCTGTCGTACGCCAGGAGACCGTAACCCAGCGCAACCCCCATATTGCGCAGCACGGTGGAGTCGGTGAGGTCGCGCTGGAAGCGCGACACTGGCAGCTTGTCGCTGAGGTGCCGCAGCAACGCATTGGCAAGACCGAGGTTGCCTTCCGAGTTCTCAAAATCAATCGGGTTGACCTTGTGCGGCATGGTGGAAGATCCAACTTCACCTTCCCTGGTGCGCTGCTTGAAATAGCCCCAGGAGATGTAGCCCCAAAGGTCCCGGTTGAGGTCCAGCAGAATCGTATTCAAACGCGCGACGGCATCGAACAGCTCCGCCATGGCATCGTGCGGCTCGATCTGGATGGTGAAGGGGTTGAAGCGCAGGCCGAGGCGTTCCTCGACCACGCGGCGGGCCAGTGTTTCCCAGTCGATGTCAGGATAGGCGGCGAGGTGGGCGTTGTAGTTGCCCACGGCGCCGTTCATCTTGGCGGTGAGTTCGACCTTCTCGACGCGCGCGATCGAACGTTCCAGGCGCGCCGCCACATTGCCCATTTCCTTGCCCATGGTCGTGGGGCTGGCGGTCTGCCCATGGGTACGCGACAACATCGGCACGTCGGCGAGGTCGCGCGCAAGCATTTTCAGCCGCTGCAAAATCGCGCCCATGGCGGGTAGCAGGGCCTCGCGACGCGCGCCCGACAGCATCAGTCCGTGCGCGGTGTTGTTGATGTCCTCGGATGTGCAGGCAAAGTGGACGAATTCGCTGCTGGAGGCGAGCTCGGGCCAGGCGGTCAGGCGTTCCTTGATCCAGTACTCGACCGCTTTCACGTCGTGATTGGTGACGCGCTCGAAGGCCTTGATGGCCGCTGCGTCCTGGTCGGTGAATCCGCTCGCGAGGGCGCGCAGCTGCTGTTGAAGCGGCATTGCGATGGGCGCAAGCTCGGGTAACCCAGCCTCCGACAACGCAATCAGCCATTCGATCTCGACCTGGACCCGACAGCGCATCAGGGCGCTTTCGGACATGTGGGTGCGAAGCGCGTCGACCTTGGCTGCGTAACGTCCGTCGAGCGGGGATAGTGCCGACAGCGTGGCCGGCGCCACGGAGGTGGCTTTCGAGATTGCGGAGTTCATGACCGCATTGTAGAAAAGTACGCATTCGAAAAGCCGTTGCGCGTACGTGCACGATCGCGGCGCCTTTATACTGGAACGTCTGATTTCAGTTGATCCACCCATGAAGCTCATCGGTTCGCGCACCAGTCCCTACGTCCGCAAGGTCCGCATCGTGCTGGCGGAAAAGAAGATCGAGTGCAAGTTCGTCGAGGAAGACGTCTGGAGTTCCGACACCCGGATCCAGGACATCAACCCGCTTGGCAAAGTGCCTTGCCTGGTGATGGAGGATGGCAGCGCAATCTACGACTCGCGCGTCATCGTCGAGTATCTCGACACCCTCACGCCCGTGGGCAAGCTGATTCCTGCCAATGGACGCGAGCGCGCCGAGGTGCGTACCTGGGAGGCTCTCGCCGACGGGATCATGGATGCTGCCGCCAACGCGCGCCTGGAACAGACATGGCCCGGCCGCACCGCCAGCGAGCGCAGCCAGCCTTGGGTCGACCGCCAGCTGGCGAAAGTACACGCTGCGCTCAAGGCCGCCTCCACCAGCCTGGGCGACCAGCCCTGGCTGAGCGGAACCCACTTGTCGCTGGCGGATATCGCGCTGGGCGCCGCGCTGGGCTATGTGACGTTCCGCTTTCCCGGTGTCGACTGGCAAGCCGCGTACCCCAATCTGCACAAGCTGCATGACAAGCTGATGCAGCGCCCCTCGTTTCGCGACACGGCGCCTCCGCAAGCCTGAAGCCGGGCGCGCTGCGCGCGCGTCAGAGGCGCGGGGTTGTCGGCGGTCGGGTGCTCAAGCCTCGATGCGCCGCGCCAGCCCGCGCAAAGCATGGTGGGCGGACGCCAGTCGTACGGCATGGCGGTCCCCTGGCCACACCACCGACTCGGTGTGGATCTGGATCTGCGTGCCGTTGCTCCATGCCCAGCCGAACCAGACCAGCCCAACCGGTTTGTCAGGGGTGCCACCCGCAGGGCCGGCGATTCCCGTGATGGCCAACGCGGCCTCGACCGGTGCGTGCATCAGCACGCCGCGGGCCATGGCGGCGGCAGTTTCAGCGCTGACGGCGCCGTGGGCCTCGAGCAGCGCGGCCGGGACATCCAGCATCTCGGTCTTGGCGCGGTTGCTGTAGGTGACAAAGCCGCGTTCGAACCAGTCGCTGGAGCCGGCCACGCCGGTGATGGCGGCGGCAACCAGGCCGCCAGTGCACGATTCGGCGCACCCAAGCCGCCAGCGCCGGGACCGCAGAGCGGTCTCGAGAGCACCTGTTGCCTCGCGCAGCGCAGCGCCGAAGGGGTCCGCGATGCCGAAATCAGGAGGTGCCATGGTGCGCCAGCGCCGAGAAGGTGAGGATGCCGCCAAAGATCACCGCCAGGGTGAGGCATGCGGCGACGAGATCGTCGAACATGATGCCAAGGCCACCTTTGACGTGGCGGTCAGCCCAGCCGACGGGGCCGCGCTTGATTGCATCGAACAGACGGAACAGGACAAAGCCAAGCATCTGCAGCCACCACGCGGCGGCAACGCCGGGCGCGGGTTGCAGCAGCCACAGCACCAGCCAGATGGCGACGATTTCATCCCAGACGACGGGAGATGGATCGTCGATGCCGAGCGCCGTCGCAGCACGTCCGCAGATCCAGATGCCGCCGAGGAAGGCAAGCAACAGCAGCAGACCCCAGATCTGTGCGGGCAGCCACCGCACCAATGCCAGGTACAGGGCCCATCCCGCCAGGGTTCCCGCAGTGCCCGGCGCCCAGGGGGACAGTCCGGAGCCCAGCCCGAGTGCGAGCAGGTGGAAGGGGTCACGCAGCGCGAAGCGCCAGTCGGCGCGGCGTGTGCCTGGGGTCGAATACGGATTCATGGCGCACCAAAGTGTTGGAAGGATGAGAAACCAGAAGCGACGTCGTGGCCGTCTGCGTCAACGACCAGCAACGACTGCGAAGTGTCGATGACGCCGATGCGGGTGACGCGCGTTGCCGCCCTGGCCGCAGCGCGCGCGACGTCGGTGCGCATCGAGGGTGGTGCCGTGAAGAGCAACTCGTAATCGTCGCCGCCCGCGAGTTGGCACTGGCGGCGGCGCTCGCGCGGCTGCGCGGCCAGTGTCGGCGAAGCCGGCACCGCGTCGGCCTCAACCCGCGCGCCAACGCCGCTGGCGCGCAGCACGTGCGCGAGATCACCCAGCAGACCGTCGGAAATGTCGATGGCGGAGGTAGCCATGCCTCGCAGTGCGAGGCCGAGGGCAATGCGTGGCGTCGGGCGTTCGAGCCGCGGACGCAAGGTTCGCAGCGCGGGTGCGTCGATGTGCCACTCTTCGAGCATTGCGCCCAGGGCGAGGCGCGCATCCCCCGGCGTTCCAGAAACCCAGAGATCGTCGCCGACGCAAGCTCCAGCGCGCCGCAGGGCCTGACCTCTGGGGACGGTCCCCATCACCGTCACGCAAAGGTTGCGTGGGCCACGATTGGTGTCGCCCCCCACGAGTTCGATGGCATGCGCGCTGGCCAGACGCAGCAGACCCGCGCTGAATGGCTCCAGCCACGCAGGGTCGGCGTCGGGCAGGGCAAGCGCAAGGGTGAAGGCCAGCGGCAAGGCACCCATGGCGGCGAGATCGGAAAGATTCACCGCCAGTGCCTTGTGGCCGAGGGCGTCGGGGTCGACGGTGGGAAGAAAGTGGCGCCCTTCGATCAGCATGTCCGTGGACACCGCGAGCGTCTCGCCAGCCGGGATGTCGAGCAAAGCACAGTCGTCGCCGACGCCGAGCACGGCCCGAGGTGCCGCATGGGTGAAATAGCGGGCGATGAGATCGAATTCACCAAGAGGAGCGCGCATGGTGCTATTGTCGTCGGGGCGGGGCGCATCGACAGGCCTCGGCCTAGAATCAACGCTTCTGCCGGGGTTGAGCGCGGTGTCGGCACGTTCCGTGGCGCCGGCCCGGTCACGGCGGGAGCACCCGAAAAGACCTCGACCAAACCACGACCCGACCTCGAACACGTGTCGAACAAGGTTACGGAGACAATACATGCCAACCTCTGACGCCAAGGCCGCGCTGCGTCGCGCCGCTCTGGAATATCACGAGTTTCCTCAGCCGGGAAAAATCAGCGTCACCCCGACCAAGCAACTCGTCAACCAGCGCGATCTCGCGCTCGCGTATTCACCAGGCGTTGCCGCCGCTTGTGAGGACATCGTCGAGAACCCGGCCAACGCAGCACGGTTCACGGCGCGCGGCAACCTCGTCGGCGTGATCACCAATGGCACCGCGGTGCTGGGTCTTGGCGATATCGGCCCCCTGGCAGCCAAGCCGGTGATGGAAGGCAAGGCGGTGCTGTTCAAGAAATTCGCCAACATCGACGTATTTGACATCGAAGTCAGCGAAAAAGACCCGGCCAGGCTGATTGAGATCATCGCGGCGCTGGAGCCGACCTTTGGCGGCATCAACCTGGAAGATATCAAGGCGCCCGAGTGTTTCCGCATCGAACGCGAACTGCGCGCGCGCATGCGCATTCCCGTGTTTCACGACGACCAGCACGGCACGGCCATCATCGTCGGCGCCGCGGTGCTCAACGGGCTGAAGGTCGTCGGCAAGCGTATCGAGGATGTGAAGCTGGTGTGCTCCGGTGCTGGTGCCGCGGCGCTGGCGTGCCTGCGTCTGCTCGAGCACCTCGGGTTGTCGCGCGCCAACGTCTGGGTCAGTGATCTCGGTGGCGTCGTCTGGGACGGGCGCACCGAATTGATGGATCCCGACAAGGCGCGATACGCGCAGGCCACCGACGCGCGTACCCTGGGAGACATCATTGGCGGCGCCGATATTTTTCTCGGCTTGTCGGCGGGTGGCGTTCTCAAGCCCGACATGGTGGCGCGCATGGCGGGGCGACCCATGATCCTGGCCTTGGCGAACCCGACGCCGGAAATTCTTCCTGAGGAAGTCAAAGCGGTTCGCGACGACGCCATCATCGCGACTGGACGCTCGGATTATCCGAATCAGGTCAACAATGTGCTGTGCTTCCCCTACATCTTTCGGGGGGCGCTGGATTGCGGAGCCACGACCATCACCACCGAGATGGAAGTGGCGACTGTGCGCGCCATCGCCGAGCTTGCGCAGATGGAACTCAGCGACGTCGTGGCCGCGGCCTATGGCGGCGAGGCACCCGATTTCGGGCCCCAATACCTGATTCCGAAGCCTTTTGATCCGCGGCTGATCCTGCATATCGCCCCTGCGGTGGCTGAGGCTGCCGCGGCCAGTGGTGTCGCGACGCGGCCGATTGCCGATCTGCACGCGTACCGCGAGCAGCTTCAGCAGTTCGTCTATCAGTCGGGGGCGATGATGCGCCCCATCTTTTCCATTGCGCGCCTGGCGAAGCGCAAACGCATCGTTTACGCGGAGGGCGAAGATGAACGCGTGTTGCGCGCCGCGCGCGTGGTCGTGGACGAGCAGATCGCGCGCCCGATCCTGGTCGGGCGCCCCTCGGTGATCGCCCAGCGCATCGAGCGCTTCGGGCTGCGCCTGGTCGAAGGACAAGATTACGAGGTGGTCAACACGGACCACGACGAGCGCTACCGCGACTACTGGCAGACTTACCAGCAGCTGGCGGGCCGCAAGGGGCTGACGCCGGCGTTCGCCAAGATCGAAATGCGCAGGCGCCTGACGCTGATTTCGAGCATGATGGTGCACAAGGGCGAGGCCGACGGTCTCATCTGTGGCACCTGGGGCAACACCCAGCTGCATCTGCACTACATCGATCAGGTCATCGGCAAGCGGCCCGGCGCCAAGGTGTACGCGGCGATGAACGGGCTCATTCTCCCTGGGCGGCAGCTGATGCTGGTGGATACCCACGTCAACCTGGACCCAAGTGCTGACGAGGTGGCGGAAATTACCTTGATGGCCGCAGAGGAAATGCGACGCTTCGGCATTGTGCCGAAAGCCGCTCTGCTTTCACATTCCAACTTCGGATCCAGCAACGCGCCCAGCGCGGTGAAAATGCGACAGGCACTGGATATCCTGCACACGCGCCACCCCGAGCTTGAAGTCGATGGCGAAATGCATGGCGATTGCGCACTTGACGCCTCGTTACGCACCAGCCTTCTGCCCCAGACCACGTTGTCGGGGGAGGCCAACCTGCTGGTGTTTCCTGGACTGGATGCCGCCAACATCGCCTACAACATGCTCAAGACCGCGGCGAGCAACAATGTGGCCATTGGTCCGATTCTTCTCGGCGCCGCGCGTCCGGTGAATATTCTGACGGCGTCGAGTACGGTGCGTCGCATCGTCAATATGACGGCGTTGACGGTGATGGACGCGAATTCGTCGCGGCCTTAACAG
>DAICZP010000010.1 GCA_027311065.1 Thiomonas sp.
GGCCAACAGCAACCTCGCCATCCTGCAGCTGCTGGCAAAGCAGGGTTGGGGCTTCGACATCGTCTCCGGCGGCGAGCTCGCGCGCGTGCTCGCCGCCGGCGGCGATCCCGCCACCGTCGTGTTCTCGGGTGTTGGCAAGAGCGAGGCGGAGATGGCGGCCGCGCTGCGCGCCGGCGTGCAGTGCTTCAACGTCGAATCCGAGAGCGAGTTGCGCCGTCTCGACCGTGTCGCCGGATCGCTGCGCTGCATCGCTCCCGTCAGCCTGCGCATCAACCCCGATGTCGATGCCCGCACCCACCCTTACATTTCCACGGGACTGCGTCGTAACAAGTTCGGCATTCCGCAAGCGATGGCCCGAAAGGCGTACACCGATTCGGCCCTGATGCCGAACGTGCGCATCAAGGGCATTGCCTGCCACATTGGTTCGCAGATCACCCAGCTCGCGCCCTACCTCGACGCCCTCGAGCGTGTCATCGATCTCGTGCGGGACATCGAGCACCACGGCGTCAAGCTCGAACACCTGGACCTCGGCGGCGGCCTCGGCATCCGTTACGCTGACGAGACGCCACCTTCTCCCGCCGCACTGGTGCAGGCACTGACGGCGCGACTCGATGCAGCCGGGCTCGGGCACCGCACGGTTCTGCTCGAACCCGGACGCTCGATCGTCGGCAACGCTGGCGTGCTGCTGACCGAGGTCATGATTCTCAAGTCCAGCATGGAGCGGCATTTCGCGGTCGTGGACGCGGCCATGAACGACCTCATGCGCCCGGCCCTCTACGAGGCATGGCAGGACATCGCTGCAGTGCGCCCGCGCGATCACGCTCACGCCCAGGTCTACGACGTGGTCGGACCGGTCTGCGAGTCCGGAGACTGGCTCGCCCGCGAACGGCTGCTCGACCTGCGCGAGGGCGATCAGCTCGCCATCCTGTCCGCGGGCGCCTATGGCATGGCGATGTCGTCCAACTACAACACGCGCCCGCGCGCGGCCGAGGTGCTGGTCGATGGCGACCGCGCGTTCCTGATCCGTGAGCGCGAAACCCTCGAGTCGATGCTCGCTGGAGAGCAACTACTGGTGTACTGAACCGCGCTGGGGCCCGCCAGGGCCCGGTCGCACGCCATCCTGGCGCGTGCGCCACGCACGCACCAGTCGCCAAGCCAGCAGCACGGCGAGAATCGCCGCATAGACTTTCGGCTCGGTCGTGTCGTTTTTCGCCAGACGCCCCCACCATGCGTGGAACACACCGACGACAGCGACGGCATAGACCAGCCGGTGCAGTGCCCGCCAGCGCGCCCCTCCCAGGCGACGAACCATCGCGTTGGTCGATGTCAGCGCGAGTGGTGTCATCATCAGCAGCGCGGCAATGCCGGCCAGCATGAACGAGTGCCGACCAATATCGCGCGCCAGGGCATCGAGGCTGAACCCGTCGACCAGCCCGGCAACGCAGGTGAAGTGCATCAGACCGTAGGCGAATGCGAACAAGCCCAGCATGCGACGCAGCCGCGCCAGCTCGCTCCACCCCGTCAGTTGCCGCATCGGGGTGATCGCCAACGTCAGCAGCAGGAAGCGCAGGGTCCAGCGCCCGGTCTCCCAAAGCAGAATCTTCTCCGGATTCGGGCCCAGCTCGACGCCGGCGGCGCGCCACACCAGACTGCCAAGTGGAAGCAGGGCCAGCGCGAATAGCACCGGCTTGGTCCAGCGTCCGCCCAGCAACAGGCGGCGTGCGCGCAGCGACACGGTCGCTCCATCATGACCCCGGGCCACGCTCAAAACTCCCGCCGCAGATCCATGCCCCGGTACAACTCGGCAACCTGCGCCCCGTAGCCATTGAACAGCTCGGTCTTGCGCCGCGGCGTGAACAACCCGCCGAAGCGCCCTTCACCGATCCGGCGCTCGGTGGCCTGGCTCCAGTTTTGCGGACTGACAGTCGGGTTGACGTTGGAATAGAACCCGTACCAGCTCGGCACTGACTGCATCCAGGACGTCACCGGCTGCCGCTCCACCAGACGGATGCGCACGATGGACTTGCCCCCTTTGAACCCGTACTTCCATGGGATCACCATCCGCAGCGGCGCGCCGTCCTGGTTCGGCAGCACCTCGCCATACAAGCCGAACGCCAGCAGCGTGAGTGGGTGCATGGCCTCATCCATCCGCAAACCCTCGTGGTAGGGCCACTGCAACACGGGGTCCGACTGCCCGGGCATGCGCGCCGGATCGAGCAAGGTCGTGTATTCGACGAATTTGGCGTTCCCCGTGGGTTCAACCGCTTTCAATAACGACGACAGCGAGTAACCGACCCAGGGAATCACCATCGACCAACCCTCGACGCATCGATGACGATACACCCGTTCCTGCATCGGCGCCAGGCGCAGCAGCGCATCGATGTCGAAGGTGCGCGGTCGATGCACCTCCCCCTCGACGACGACGGTCCAGGGTCGGGTGCGCAGCGTTCCCGCATTTTTTGCCGGATCGCTTTTGTCGGTGCCGAATTCGTAAAAATTGTTGTAGCTGACGACGTCGTCGTACGGCGTCAGCGGCTCCGTGGTCGACAGTGCCGCGTTGCGGCTGGCGGGCAACGCCGGCAATGTGCCGGCACGCGCGACGCCAGCGCGCGCTTCCGGAGCCGCGACCCCGAGAGCCCCGAGGCCCGCCGCCTTCAGCAGTTGCCGACGCTCGCGCCACACTTCCTGCGGCGTGATTTCGGATGGAATGGGGTGCGAAAACCCCCGCTGACGATCACGCATGGCCGAATCTCCTGGTTGGTCCTGCCGGGACATCGCCCCGACGCTCGGATATCGATAAGTCGGGGATCAGGCGAAAACCTTACACTCGAAGCTCAAACCATGTAGATAGTGCAGCTAATCCATGAAATCCATGTGAGCCTTGGATTTCTGAAACAAAGACAGCGATTAGGGCTTATAAGTCCAAAGATCGTTCAAGCTGCCGGTGTTGCC
This sequence comes from Thiomonas sp., assembly GCA_027311065.1. Lineage (GTDB taxonomy): Bacteria > Pseudomonadota > Gammaproteobacteria > Burkholderiales > Burkholderiaceae_C > Thiomonas_A. The sequence continues at coordinate 2,953 of DAICZP010000010.1, forward strand.
ATTGACGTCCCGGCCACTGCCACCGAAGAACCAGAACGCCCCACTGGGGTCAGTCCAGCCGCAGGCCCCGTTGCGCGCTCCCGGGATGTTGCCGCTGGCCGTACCGGTGGCGGCGTAGACGCCGTTGGCATCGACCGTGGTCGACCCGCTCACCAAGGTCCATTGTCCGGTGGCGGTGGCGTAGCGCCAGGTGTCGTTGAGATAGCCGGCAGTGGCGCTGTTATCCAATCCATAACCGCCGAACAACCAGAGGTTGCCGCTGCTGTCGGCCCACGCCACGGCGTAGGCGCGCGCGCCCGGCACATCGGTGATCGCACCGGTGTCGCTCGCATGGCCGAGGATACTGGAGGCTCCAGCCATCCAGGTCCAGCTTGCCGACTGCGGCGCATAGCGCCAAAGGTCATTGAGTTGGCCGAACGCGCCGCTGGCGTCCATGCCATAGCCACCGAACACCCAGACGTTGCCTGCGGCGTCCGTCCACGCGGCAGCGCCATAGCGCGCGCCCGGCGCGTTGCTGGACGCTGTCACGCCCACCGTCCCGTACACCCCCGCGGCACCTGCGGCGCCGGAGCCAGTCACCCAGGTCCACTGACTGCTCGTCGGATCGAAGCGCCACACATCGGCCAGGGCTCCCTGATGGCCGGCGAGGTCGGCGCCATTGCCACCCATGACCCAGGCGCGTCCGGCAGCATCCAACCAGGCCACGGCGCTGGAGCGCGCGCCCGGCCAATTGGTGGCCAGCTGTGTCCCCTGCGTCGTGGCCACGCCGGCGGTACCCGCCAGCGAATGCCCGCCAACCTGGGTCCAGGTGCCTCCCACCGGATCGTACTTCCAGAGATCGGCCAGCGGGCCCACCGTGCCTTGTGCGTCGACACCGTAGCCGCCAAACATCCACAACCCGCCCGACGCATCGCGCCAGGTCGCGGCGCCTTCGCGAGCACCCGGCGCGGTCGCCGAAGCACGAACACCGGCGGTGGAGGCGCCGGCGACGAACGTCCATTGCCGCGACGTGGCGCCGAACATCCACAGATCGCCAAGCAAGCCCCTGGTACCGCCAGCGTCAAGGCCACTGCCTCCGTAGAGCCAAAGATTGCCTTGGGCGTCGCTCCAGCATGCCGCCTGCTGGCGCGCACCAGGAATGGTGGCAGAGGTCGAAGTACCCACGGCGCCGTAGACACCGGTGCCGTTGATGGTCTGCAGCCCGGCGATATAGGACCAGATGTTGCCCACGGTCTGGCCAGCCGATGTGCTTCCGCCGCCACCGCACGCCGAGAGCGCCGCGGGCAGGGTTGCAAGCATCAACATGAGGCGGCGACGGGTGATGACCATGGGAGCGTTTCCTGGAAATGGATGAGGGGCCGATCCGTGGCCCCCGTTGATTGCTTGATTCTTGCTCACCGGCACCCGGCAAGCGCGCGCCTCGTGCTCAGAGCTTTCCGTACGAGTGCAGACCGGAGAGGAACATGTTCACGCCGAGGAAGGCGAAGGTGGTCACCAGCAGACCAGTGAGCGCCCACCAAGCCGCCACCTGGCCGCGCAGCCCCTTGAGCAAACGCATGTGCAGCCAGGCCGCATAGTTCAGCCACACGATCAAGGCCCAGGTTTCCTTCGGGTCCCAGCTCCAGTAACCGCCCCACGCCTCGGCCGCCCACAAACCGCCAAGGATCGTGGCGATGGTGAAGAATGTGAAACCGATGGCGATCGACTTGTACATCACGTCGTCCATCGTTTCAAGCGGCGGCAGGTGCGCGCCGATGCGCTTGCGCGCACTCAGAATTCCAGCCACCGCGAGCGCAGAGATGCCGGCGAACACGCCCCAGTACTCCGAAATCCCGCCCTGGCGGAACACCAGCGGCTCGAAAAACATCACGAAGCCAAGCAACCAGATCGGCGCCAGCTTCCACAGCGAGGTTTCGTGAGCGTTGGACTTCACCAGGTAGGCAAAACCGACCATCGCGGCGATCGCAAAACTGCCGTATCCGATGAAATTCGCCGGCACGTGCAGCTTCATCCACCAACTCTGCAGCGCCGGAACCAGTGGCTGGATCGCATAGGCGCCCTGCACCATGCTGTACCACAGCAAAAAGCCCACCGCTGCACTCACCACGAGCATGGCAAAGGCACCCATGCTGCGGGTGCGATATTTCTGTTCGAGATAAAGGTAAAGCGTCGTTGTCAGCCACGAGAACAGCACGAACACTTCATACAGGTTCGACAGTGGGATGTGCCCGACATCGGCGGCAACGAGATAACCCTCGTACCAGCGCATCATCGTGCCGACCAGCGCCATGGTGACGCCGATCCACGCCAGGCGGGAAGCGAACAGCTGGGCGAAATTCGATTGCCAGCCCCGGGCGTCGCGATCCTGCGCCCCCGCGGTTGCCGTAAACATCCCGACCCAGTACGACGCGGTACTGAGAAAGAACAAGAAGGCCATCCACATGATGGCGGTCTGGCTCGAAAGGAAGTACTTGAGGAAGAAGTCCTGATCGCCGCGGGCGAGCACCGGCGCACCCGCTGGACCTTGATAAAGCCAGATGCCGAACAATGACAGAACACCCACTGCCAGCGCCAGATTCTTGATGGCCGACCAGCCCCAACCCAGCAGCAGCAATGCCGTCGTGGCGCCGAGGAAGATCAGCTGGACGTAATAGCCCATGTTCTGCCCGTCATTGCGCAGCACATAGGCATCACCGACCAGCACCACGGCCAGAAAAAGCCAGTCGTAGAGCGAGCGGCGGCGCAGATACCCGCCCAGACCACCACCCACAGAGCGGCGTTCGCTCGCCAGCAACGGGGACGGGACATGCTTGTCTGTCAATTCCATCGTGAAACCTCCATCACTCTTGGTTCGCCACTGGCGGAGCGCCCAACGCGGCATCGCGCATGGCGTGGAACTCGCGCTCGAAATCGAGCGTGCGGCGGTTCGAACTCATGGCCATCAAGACCTTGCTGGCCGTGCCGCCGTCATCACGGACCAGGAACCATGCACGGCGCTCGCGAATGTAAAGCATCGCGAACACCCCCAGGATCAGCAGCAGGGCACCGAAGTAGACCACCATCTTGCCCGGCGCGCGTGCGACCTGGAACACGCTTGCCTGCACCTGTTTGAAATCAACCATCTGCAGATACAGCGGCGCGGGGTAGAACACTGCGTCGGACAGCGCCACCACGGCCGCGTTGAAGAACTTGTCGTCGGCACCTGATTCCACGGGAGGTGGCAGTCCTTCACGCTTGCGCGCCACCTCCCAGAGCTGCCACAAGGTGCCATTGAGCACGCGCACGAACACGTCGGACGCTTTGGACTGCTCGGCCTTGGGGACATTGCGCTCGATGAATTCGCCGAGCGCCGCGAGCCCTCCAGGAGACTTGAGCAGGGGCATACCGGTCTTGTCATCGCGGGGAATGTCACCCGCGAACAGATCGAGCGTGCGCCCCGCGGTCACCTGCAGCTGACGCACGAGTTGCGGCGCGGCGTTGGGGGGTAGGGATGCCTTCACATAGGCGTCCACCGCCTGGGCACGCGCCGATGGATCGGCAAGCGTCGCGCGCAACGCCATCCAGCCATCCACCTTGCCACTCGCGTCAGCCGGGATGCGCAGGTAACGGTAGGCGCCACCGTTTTCACTGCGCTCACCGGCAATGAACATGTCCAGGCCATCGAGCCTGATCGGCAACATGTAATTGAAATACTCGGTGGCCTGGCCTGCCGCGTCGCGCAGCTTGTAGATCACGGCAGGGCCGACATTGGTCGGCTTGTCGCTGGCGTCCTGGTCCACCGCGGCACCAAGGTGGGTATCGAATGACTGCATGAACCCCGGCTTGGCTGTTGCGGTCTTTGCCAGGTTTTCGACGTTCATCAGCCTGAATCCGGTGATCTCCAGCCGCAGGGACTGTGCACCGTTGGTCAACTGGCGCGAACTCCCGACATCACCTCGCAGAGCGAAGCCCTTGTCTCCAGCTCCACGCATCGGCCAGGCAACGAACTGCAGGTGGGATCCGCCGTCATCGAATCCCGACTGGAAAATCGTCACGCCATCGACCTTGATCGGTGCATTGACCTTGATCAACGCCGGAAAACTGCGTCCGGTCTTCGCATCCGTGATGACCACGTCGCTGGCGAACAGGCGTGGCATCCCGGTTGAGTAGAAGCCGACGTGAAACTTGCGCAGCGCAATGGTGAACGGCAGCGGTTGCAGCAGCGACCCGTCGCCCAGGCTCAGCACGGCAACGTTCGAACTCCCACCTTCAGGAATCTGCAAATTGCCCCGAAAACTCGGGTTGTTCGGCGACAGGACGTTCTGCGGCGGCACGTCGGCGATCTGCAAATTGGTCAGCAGCGGCGTTTTGCCCGTCAGAAGCATCTGCAGACGGATCATCATGTCGCCGTCGAGCAGCCCGCCAATGCAGATCAGGACGAACGCACTGTGCGCGAAAATATAGCCAATGCGGCCTAAACCGCCTTTCTTGGCTGCCAGCAACACCCCCCCCTCCGAATCCCGTGTCTGCACCGCGTATCCGCGCGCCGCCAGCAACACGCGGATGTGCGAGGCCGCGGCATCGGGCGCGACCGGCAAGACCGCTTCGGCCTTGTCGTGAAACGCGCGCAGGCCCTGCTCGCGCAGATGCAACTTGAAGCTGCGGATGTCAGAGAGTATCTTGGGCGTATTGCGGACGACGCATAGACTGGTGGAGACGACCAATACAGCCAGGATGGCCAGGAACCACCAGGCGCTGTACACGTTGTAGAGCGAGAAACGCCGGAACACCAGCCCCCAGAACGGGCCGAACTGGTCAATGTAATTGTTCAGCGGCTCACCCTGCTGCAACACCGTGCCGATCACGCTGGCAATCGCCACCACGACGAGCAAGGAGATGGCGAACCGCATCGACGACAGCAGTTCCACCGTGCTACGCCAGGGCCCCCAGCCGCGTCGCAGTTGGAGCCCGGAGGTGCTGAGGTCGTTGATCGAAGACATGGAGACGGATCGGTGCCGGTTTCGGGTGGGTATTCGCGACGGCGCGATGTGCCGCGTACGGCGACCCTGCGCCGGACGCTTTATACGGGCGCGGGTATCTGAAAGGGCTGTGCCATCGTACGCCGGGCTTTCTCCTTGCAGCGCATCAATATAGCAAATCCCATGTGTGAAAGACGGGTTTTTCGGTAACACATGCGCAGGAATGCAACCGCCGCCGCGCTTGCCATCAACGCAGGCCAGCGGCGAATTCCGACACGTCGCCGATCTGCCGATCGCTCAGGCGGCTCGTGCGCCCATGCCGGGCGTCACCGCCAGCCGCAATTCCAGCGGAAGCTGCAAACGGCACCCATGGAAAACCTTGAATGCGCGGGAAATGCCATGGACCACAGCGAACGGGGGATAACATGCCGCATACTAACGCTATATAAGCCATGATGAATACAGGGAATTCCAGCATGCGACAGTCGGCCGGTGTCGCGGTCCCCGTGGACACGAGTCCGCTGCTGCAATCGGCGCGTTTCGTCACCACTGCGGCGCAATTCGACCAGCTCACCGCCGACGAGCTGCCAGAGGTCGCGTTCGTCGGCAGATCGAACGCCGGCAAATCCACCGCCATCAACGTGCTGTGCGGCCAACGCCGGCTGGCGTTCTCATCCAAGACCCCGGGGCGCACCCAGCACATCAACCTGTTCGCCGTCGGCCTTGGTGGCCTCACCGTCGGCATGCTCGCCGACCTCCCTGGCTATGGCTACGCCTCGGTTCCCCTTGCCACCAAGCAGCGATGGCAGCGTTTCATCGCCCACTATCTGGCGGATCGCCGGCAACTCGTCGGTCTGGTGCTCATCGCCGACAGCCGTCACGGACTCACCCCCCTGGACTGGACCCTGCTGAGCTACGCGGCACCCGCCGCGCTTCCGGTGCATGTGCTACTCACCAAAGCCGACAAACTCTCGCGTCACGAACAATTCAAGGCCGCCCAGACAGTGCGCGAAGACCTCCAGCACAACAGTGCCGGCGCCGGTCTGCGCGCCCCCACCTCGGTGCAACTGTTCTCAGCCACGCAGCGGCTTGGCCTACCCGAGGCCAGCCACCTGCTGGAGGAATGGCTCACGCCTCCACCCCGGCTCGCGGACGACGCCGCCGCAAAGGCCGGCGCTGGGGACCCGATCCCGGACTGATCCCCAAATGCAAAAACCCGGCAGAGCCGGGTTTTTGCTGGACAAACCATGCGTCAAGACCGACGCACCGCCGTTTCCGGAGGATGGCGGAAGAGAGCTCGCACCCCCTCCCGCACGGGGGCTTACATATCCATGCCGCCCATGCCGCCCATGCCGCCGCCCATGGCCGGGGCCGCGCTGTCTTCCTTCGGCAGATCGGCGACCATGCACTCGGTCGTCAGCAGCAGACCAGCCACCGAGGCGGCGTTCTGCAGTGCGGTGCGGGTGACCTTGGTGGGATCCAGGATACCCATTTCGATCATGTCGCCGTACTGGCCGTTGGCTGCGTTGTAGCCAAAGTTGCCGGTACCCTCGACGACCTTGTTCAGCACCACGCTCTGCTCGTCGCCGGCATTGGCGACGATCTGACGCATGGGCTCTTCGATGGCGCGCATCACCAGCTTGATGCCGGCGTCCTGGTCATGGTTCGCGCCCTGAACCTTGACAGTGGACCGCGCGCGCAGCAACGCCACACCGCCGCCGGGGACGATACCTTCCTCGACTGCGGCACGGGTGGCGTGCAGAGCGTCTTCGACGCGTGCTTTCTTCTCCTTCATCTCCACTTCGGTGGCGGCACCGACCTTGACCACAGCCACGCCACCGGCGAGCTTGGCCACGCGCTCCTGCAGTTTCTCGCGGTCGTAGTCGGAGGTGGCCTCCTCGATCTGAACGCGGATCTGCTTTACGCGCGCTTCGATGTCAGCCGCAACACCGGCACCATCGATCACCGTGGTGTTTTCCTTCGCGACTTCCACGCGCTTGGCCTGGCCCAGATCGTTCAGGCCGATCTTCTCGAGAGACATACCGGTCTCTTCCGAGACCACCTTGCCACCGGTGAGGATGGCGATGTCTTCCAGCATGGCCTTGCGGCGGTCACCGAAGCCAGGAGCCTTGACAGCCACGGTCTTGAGCACGCCACGGATGCTGTTGACCACCAGGGTGGCCAGCGCTTCGCCGTCCACATCCTCGGCGATGATCAAAAGCGGGCGGCCCGACTTGGCCACTTGCTCGAGCACCGGCAGCAGATCACGAATGTTCGAGATCTTCTTGTCGTTGAGCAGGATGTACGGGTTGTCCAGCGTCGCGACCTGACGCTCCTGGTTGTTGATGAAGTAGGGCGAGAGGTAGCCGCGGTCGAACTGCATGCCCTCGACGATGTCGAGTTCATTGTCCAGACTCTTGCCGTCCTCGACCGTGATCACGCCTTCCTTGCCGACCTTGTCCATCGCCTCGGCGATGATCTGACCCACATCTTCGTCAGCGTTGGCCGAGATGGTGCCGACCTGGGCGATTTCCTTCGACGTCGTACAGGGCTTGGAAATGGCCTTGAGCTCCTGCACCAGCGCCACCACGGCCTTGTCGATGCCGCGCTTGAGGTCCATCGGGTTCATGCCGGCGGCCACGTACTTCATGCCTTCACGGGCGATGGCATGGGCCAGCACGGTGGCAGTGGTGGTGCCGTCACCGGCGTTGTCGCTGGTCTTGGAGGCAACCTCCTTGACCATCTGCGCGCCCATGTTCTGCAGCTTGTCCTTCAGCTCGATTTCCTTGGCCACCGAGACGCCGTCCTTGGTGACGGTCGGGGCGCCGAAGCTGCGCTCCAGAACCACGTTACGGCCCTTCGGGCCCAGCGTCGCCTTGACCGCGTTGGCCAGGATCGTGACGCCTTCCATCATGCGAACGCGCGCATCAGCGCCAAAAACAACTTCTTTTGCTGCCATGTGAAATTCTCCGAATCGTGTTTGGTGTGGTGTCTTTACTTCTCGATGACGGCCATCAGGTCGTCTTCGCGCATCACCATCAGCTCATCGCCGTCGACCTTGACGGTCTGTCCGGCATACTTGCCGAACAGCACCCGGTCACCGACCTTGACCGCCATGGGCAGCAATTCACCCTTGTCGTCGCGCTTGCCCGGGCCCACGGCCAGAACTTCGCCCTGATCGGGCTTCTCGGCTGCATTGTCGGGAATGTAGATGCCCGACGCCGTCTTGGTCTCTTGTTCCACGCGCTTGACAATCACACGGTCGTGCAGGGGACGCAATTTCATATGGGTTGCTCCGGTTGATGAAGATGTTGGGTTGAACGCATGCCGCACCCGGACGAGTCCTGCGGCGCGGCGCGGCGGGCCACGGCGACCAGGGCAGCAACAGCCCACCCCATTCGCTAGCACTCACCGGCTGCGAGTGCTAATTGTAAGGGCGGCGGCGCCGATTTCAAGTGCCCGTCGGGCGGTCGATGAACGAATGCAGCGCGTTTTCCTGTCCGCCTTCATGCGGCACGGAAGCCAGCACATGATGCTTTACGCACGCAAGATATTGACAACAATGGTGTTTTTAAAGATCAGCAAGGTGCACAGTCGGCATTGAGGAGGCGACACACTCGCTGCAAACTTGTTCATCGCCCGCCCACGTAGACCGCCGGCGTGACACCTGTCACCTTGCGGAAGTGGCGAATGAAGTGACTCTGGTCGCAGAACCCCAACTCGGCGGCGACCCAGCCCGCCGGCAGGCCCTGGCGCAACAGCAGGCGCGCCCGGTGGATTCTGAGATGGGTGTGGTAGGCGTGTGGCGGCACCCCCCAGCGAGCGCGAAATGCGCGCATGAGTTGAAAACGCCCGCACCCACAGGCGCGTGCCAACGCGTCGAGGCTGACGTCGTCGGTGATGTGCGCGCGCAGGTAGTCGCGCGCGCGCACCGCCGCAAGCGCTCCGGGAGGGTGTGCCTGCGGCGGTGCGCGCTCGGCGTGACGCAGCAGATAGAGCAAAACCGAAGACTGCAGTGACTGCAGTGCAAGCCGCGAGGCGTCGCCGCGCTCCACAGCCAATCCCAGTTGCCATACCGCGCCCGAGAGGTCCGGATCATCGGTCGTCGCGTCAGCGAGATGCACGTGACCGATGTCACCAAGTTCGGCAGCCGCATCGTGAACGGCTCGTGCAGGCACCATGGCCACCTTGAACACCACCTCGGGCGGAACCGATAGCGTGCGATGCAACTCGCCGGGCTCGAGCAGCATCATGCCGGGGCGATGCATGGAATGCACCCGGCCCCGGTAGTGCCAGCGATGGTCCCAGCGCGCGCATGCGCACAGGTCATAAGACTCATGGAATACCGTCCACAGGCGACGCGAGCGCTCGGCGATCAGGTATTCCCAGCCGCCCAACGCTGCCGGTTGCAACCAAGCCACTTTCTCAAATGGATCGTCGACACGCACGTACACCCCCCGGAGCACCCGCAATTTCATTCTATACACCGCTCCGGCCAATTCTTATTGTTGGCGTGTCCGACGGGTCCCGACGCGGCGAAGGCAGGCCAATCCAGGATGCCGACGTCGATCGCTTTGCCAGCGCCGCGCCGGGGATCGTCCTGTTCGGCCCATCCTGGAAGTGCAACAGGGGCACTCACCGGATTCGATGCTCCGCACCCTGCTCATTTCAATTTAACGGGGACAACAACATCATGCGTACCTATCGTTGGAACGGCAGGCATGCGCTTGTCACTGCATGTATCGGTGCATTGGCGCTGGTCGGCTGCGGTGGTGGTGGCGGCGGCGGCACCACGGCCAGCCTTGGCAACGGAAACACCAGCACGAGTATGGCTTCAGGAATCAGCGGCGTGGCAGCGACGGGGGTTCCCATCTCGGGCGGTGTGACTGGAACCATGCACGGCGTGGTCACGCTCCAGGATTCGTCGTCGCCCGCCAAGACGCTGACCACCTCGACCGACGCCAACGGCAACTACGCCTTCACCGCCGCACAGATCCAGGGCTTCGTGCCCCCGTTCATGCTCCAGATCAACTACAAGCTTGGTGGCGTGGATGAATCGCTGGCATCGGCGGTGACGGCGGCAGATCTCACCAGCGGTAACGCAACCATCAACATCACCCCATTGACAGACCTGGTCATCGCCAATCTCGGTCACCAGCTTGCGGCAACCATCTTCGCCAACCACAACTACGCCAGCCTGCTGACCCCGACCGCGCTCGCTGCCGGTGTGCAGGCGCTGGATGCCGAGTTGCAGCCGATCCTGGCGCAACAGGGTGTCAGCGGAACTGTCGACCTGTTGCACCAGGCCTTCACCGCCAATGGCAGCGGGCTCGACGCCGTACTCGACAGCATCCACGTCACCATCGACCCCAGCGCCGGACTTGAGACCTTGACCAACAGCACGACCGGCCAGTCAGTCAGTGGCACCCTCAGCAACCCTCCCACCACACCGCTTCCCGCCGGATCGTCCAACAACGTCAGTGATCTGCAGGCCATCACGACGACCTTCAACAATCTGGCATCCCTGCTCGGAACCGCACCGTCCCCCACATCCCCTGCGCTGCTGGCCTTTTTCGATCAGGCCCACTTCCTGCACGACGGCCAGAATCTCGGCACGTTCATGCAGAACATCACCACCCAGCCGAAAGTCGTCGGCGGGGGCCTGACGATTTCAACGGCCGTGCTGTTGCCGGTGCCCGCCTGGGTCAGCGCGGTGCCTGTCGGCTCGACCGCGTACAAAGTCAGGTTCGCGGTCCTCGAGAATGCCGAGCCCAACAGCATGACTTCGTTCATCGCCTATAAAAATACGAGCGGCAGCTGGGTGTTCCTGGGTAACCAGCATCTCGCCCGCACCGCCATTCAAAGCACCAACGCCAGCATCACAGGTGCAATCTGCGCGGGTCTGGATATCGAGATCAACGACAAGGGTGGCGTCGGCCTGACGTACGCCATCGTCAACGGGCCGCAGATCCCCGCCCCCGGTCTTCTTTACTTTGCCACCGGCAAAGGCGGAGCCATGCAACTCGCCGCCGGCGCGCCGTCGACCTACGCTGGCACGTCCACGCAAACCCTCCAAAGCACCCTGCCCGCGGGTTGTTCGCGCACCATCGCCGGGCAGGTCCTGCCACGCACGGACACGCAGATCGGCGCGATGTCGGCTCCAGCGGTCTACACCGTCCAGCTGTACAACGGCTCCAACCCCGCGACCGACGTGCCGGTGGCGACCTACCACCCAACGCTTGCAGTGCTGCCGCTGACTTCGGGTCAGGCCAGCGCGGCCGATTTCGCCAGCGCCATCACCCTGAGCCCGACACCGCAGGCGCTGTTCGCAAGCGGTGGCACGATGAATATTGCCTGGGCCGCCCCGTCCTCCGGGGCCCTGTATGCCAACAACCTCAACGCGTACATCTGCGCCAACCTGAGCGGTGGAGTGTCGACAAACACCCAATGCAACGAATACAACGACCAATTGATCCCTGGTCAGCAAAACGCGTCGTTGACGGTTGCCGCCGCACCGAGTGGCTCGACACTGGCCGGCGGCGGTGTGCAACTCACCTATCTCGACGATCTGTTCCGGCAGTACTGGACGTCTCCCTGAGCGCCGCCATTGCCCGCTGCCCGCGCCGCCCCGAGGGCGGTGCGGGTACGCCTTTCCAACGCCGGGCGGGAGACCGACGCACAGCGGTGCAACGGCCAGATGATGCGACGCCAACGAACGTCGTGCAGGATTGGTGAGTCCCAGTAACACGGCGTCCCACGTTGCGGATGCCATGTAGGAGATTCACCATGTCGACCTTCGCCGCTTGCGGCACCCCTTATGCAGCCTCCTCGGCGGCTGCCAAGCGCTTGTCTAGCGCAGAACAGGAGAAAGAACACCTCATCGATGCGCGACCGGACCGATCCGGCTCCACTGACGGCCTCGTAGCACCGCACAGCGTGACCCTCAGCCACACCACCCAGGGCGCCAAACTCGTGGTGCGCATCGTGTTGCGCTTGCAGCAAGCCCAACCCCTTGATGACACGAGGCCAGACCCCGAGCCGCCGCCCTCCCCCGCGCCGCTGGCACCCAGGAAACCACCTTCCTACGCATGGCGCAAGCTGACCGCGAAACAGCAAGCCGATCAAGACGCCTATCTGGCCTGCAGGCGTCGGTCATGGCTCCCGATCAACACGGTCCGCAGCGGCATTCAGCCACGCCCTCACACACTGCCGAACCTGCCGATCGGCCGCTAAAACCCACCGGAGAATGGGCCGCGGCCGTGAAAGATGTCGTGGCCCATCGATAAACCATAACTAGACACGGCTATCACTCAGTTATCTCGAACTTTTGGGGTCCTTGCGTTCTCCAAGAAAGAGCAACCACGCTGATTTCTTCCCCCAAGCCGCCACGCAAGGAGACGTCCCCATGCCGAGCCTCGCTCTTTCGATTGCCCAACTTGGCCGCGGCCAGAATCTCATGCCGCTACCACGCGGTGAATTCATTGCACACCAATTGTGCGCCAGCCAGACCTACGGCGACGTGCTGGCGTCGCATGCCACCGACGCAGATTTTGTGCGAAAGCTGGAGCGTACGCGATGCATCTATTTTCTTGCCAAGCGGATACGTCGCGACCTCGGCACAATCAAGGCGAAGGGTATTCCAATCTCCCGGCTACATTGCCGCGAACTCCTCATCACTTATTCAAGCAAATCACTCTACGCCACTATTTTGCGATCGATGCAGCTCTCGCACGACGCCAGTGATCAAGACGACCGGCATGCATTCGCGAAACTCATCGCCATCGGGCACGCCGCCGACCACGCCGCGCAGACGTACTTGAAATCACGACACCTGGTGTTTGTGCATCGCAAATACGCCACCGATCGCAACACAAGGGCAGCGGACAACATGAAATATCACGATGAAACCAGCCGGCGCGCGTTTTCAAAATTCGGGAACGTCACCTTGCGTCGCCTGCCGGCGTGCGTCCGTTCGACGCAATTGGCCGATTCGGGTAGCCTGTTGAAGAACCCGCAACAGGCGCCCCGGGCCGCCAGCTCAAATAAATGAATGCCATCGGCAAACAGGATACCGGCCGGCCACGCCAGCGCGCCGTCCATCCCCATCAACCAATATATCACCACCATTGAAGGATGCATCATGACAAACTTCCAGAGCCAGATCTCGCGTCGACAGCATCGCCTGAACACTTTCGCACGCGCCGAAACGTATGCGAATCGGGCCATTGGATTGAACCCAAATCAAGCCATCGAACCCGTTTCACCGCAGACCCTGAACGATATGCAAGTACGCGCATCATCGCTAAATGGGTTGGCGAAGGCGACGGTTCAATTGATTGATCACAACATCGCCAGGCACGGCAGCATCATGTTGACGGATCGGACTGCACAGGCAGTGCTACGCGACCTTTACAGCCACGTCAGATATCGTAATCTGCTCCAATCCCTGCGTATCGGGAAAATCACGTCTGCGCTCTATCGCGACCGCGCAATCGATAAACTCGTCAGCATCGGCCGTATCGCCGACCTCTACGCCAGTCGCCTGTCTGCCCTGAAAGCCTTTGCGCAACCGTCCGCGCACCCCGGCGACTCTCGTCAATCCGATACGAACTCCGGGCACGGCGGACCTTTGACGGCGTTGCCTCGTTCCGCCACGCAGCGTGACGGGCATTCCGGTCCAGTCAGCACGCGCGACGCCGCCAAAGCATCAAAGCGGAAAAAGCATCGCCAGCGCGGTGACGATGCTCGTTCTGCTTCTCACACGTCGAGGAACAAAAGCGCCGGCGAACAAGGCTATCAGCGCAGCGGTGGCGTGCCGTCGTTGCGGACCAGCATTGCAGCGTTGGCGTCGCACCAGCACCAGCCCGCGCTCCTGCGAACCTATATCGATCGCGTCGATACCTGCATCGGCACCAAAGCGGCTGCTGAAACCGACTACAAGATGCCGGCAACATCCGCGATGCGCATCGCGAAACTTGGCCTGCAGTTGCAGGCATCGATCCGTCACCACATGCAGGTGCTGCAGTCGCCGCGCCTCACGAACGCAGTCGCCTGTGCAGTGCTGCGCGATCTTCACGAAAACGCCGAGTACAGCGCCATGCTGACGGCGAGTGGCATGCATGCAATCCGCTCGCCGCTGTATGAAGAACGCGCAGTCACGAAACTTCTCGCCATTGCGTACCTTGTGGAGCAGGCACGCCCGCGCTGGCGCGCCAAGGCCGCACTTGCCTCTGCAAAGAGCCGTCGTGTATCCAGCAATTCGGGGGAGCAATCGCTGATTTTCAAGGACCGCGACGCATCGAATCGGGGTTCCAACAACGTCTTTTCGGCACAAACAAACGAAAAAGCCGGCATGTTCTCGAATGATTTGCGAGATCAACATGCCAACTCTGCTCGAAATAGATTTCCAGAATATGACGTCAATGAAGTTTTTCAAGATCGTCGCCCCACAAAATTCACCGCGCCTCGCGGTCAAATTCAGAACCAGAACGAAATCAAAAAACTCCTGGATAACCCTCAATTGACCGACACGCAAAAACGTGGCGTCACCGCGTATCTGCGACCAGATGAGTGCGATCGCCCGGCCAGCAGGAAAGACGCTACGGCGTTACATCACCAGAATGAACGTCAGAGCATGACGTCGACCGAAGAGATCAGAAATTATTTTCATGATGACAAAAATTATTCATATTCAGGCCAGGACACCGCCTTCTTCCATAAGCAAAAAATGGAGAAAAGATCAGGAGAAGCTGACAGCAGGGATGATCAGCAATCGGATTCGCTTTTCAAGGTTGCCGAATCATTGATCCGGCGGCGCAAACGTGACATTCAATTTCTCGATGCGAGCTTCATGAATCAATCAATACAATCATCCGACGCCAATTTGAGCAAATTTAATGATGATCCACACATTGCTCAACCGTCGGATATTTATCACATGGTCACCTGAAAAAACAATTGACATCGCGAGCCGCGCGATCGACGGTGGCTCACGGTTCGGCAGAACACAGGCGCTGCCTGTTGCTGCCGAACCTGTCCGGTTTCACAGAGCGCCGGCATTCGATGGAACCGTACCCCGCTACATGCTTCACGGAGAAACATCCATGACAACCTTTCGTGGCAATATCGACGCCTCGGCCCCTGCGCGACGCCAGCAGAATCGAAAGCTGCAGGCAGACATTTATCAAAATTATTTTTCCAGGTACGCTGGAAAATGCAGGGAAATCCGTAAAGGCCTCGGCAACGACGTCGCATTCCGGGCGTGCTACCGTTCGTTTTTCACGTTGATTGTCGAACACACCACGGAAACGCGGCGTCTTTCGTCCATGCAAAACCAGCACCGCGACCGGGATCACGCTTCGATGAAAGCCATCAACGCGTTATTCAAGGTTCGTCCGTTTCTACCCATGCTCCGAATGCTCGGTCTGAAGGCAATTCGCGAGCACCCGGGACACCAGAACTCCGGCTTGAAGCTGCGGGCATTTCTGAACGCACTGAGTATCGGGATTCTGCAGCTTGGCCCGCGACCGCATGGGGCTTCCGAGCTCGCACCACCGGATCGAAGGTTTCATTCCGGAAACAATTCGCCACTCCAGCACAACGCGAAACAGCACCGCTCGCGGGTCATCACGTAAATCAAAAACATCCTTTCATCCATTCGACACGGAGTATTTCACCATGCCACAACGCCTCCAAGCGGCCGATCGCCATCACTGTTTTCAACGTGCCTGCTGGGGACCAAATATCCCCGGCAAGCGCGGAGCATCTTATCTGAACACGCGCGGGCAGGGCGCGAAGCAG
The DNA here is from genome assembly GCA_027311065.1 of Thiomonas sp. Lineage (GTDB taxonomy): Bacteria > Pseudomonadota > Gammaproteobacteria > Burkholderiales > Burkholderiaceae_C > Thiomonas_A. The sequence continues at coordinate 18,711 of DAICZP010000010.1, forward strand.
GTGCTCCAGCGCGATGTTGCAGTGCTTTGCAAGCAGCGGATCAAGGCGCACTATTCCGCATGCGCCCTGACAACGCTGGCGGAAGCCGTCGGCCATCTTTATGAAAAACATTCGCAGTCTTTCGATGAGTCATTTAAAGCATACGTCAGGAATATTCTTGAAAGTAATCCATTGACGTCCCCCCTGTTTGATGGGCAACTGGCTTCGCGTACCGACATCAACGCCGCGAACAGTGAAAAACCCACGCTGTCGAAGGTCGTTCAGCATCTCCTGAACCATGCGCATCAGGAGGCTGCATGGGCCGGGAATCACATTCGCGAACTTGAAAAATTCAAAAATGCGAAGCCTCGTCCAAACCATCGCAAAGTCGGAGTCCGCCGCTCCCGCAGCCGGCTTCGCCCCTGGCGACAATCGGCCGATGCGTCCAGCGACAACTCCGCGCTCAACGATTCTGATTATTCCGATTGCGCCGCCGCATGCAGGCCGAGCCCGCGCAAAGCGATGTTTGACGGGAATGAACCGACCATGGTTTCAGACGCTGTCTACCGGGAATTCCTGCGGTACCGGTCCAGCTGTTTCGATGCCACATGGGGACGACATCGGGTCGACGCGGCATCGATCAGCACCATGCAGGAGACGCGTCGCGCGTGCGCGCGCGAGCAGGGCATTTACGCCGCTTGCCGTGCCGCCATGGGAAAAACGGGTCAAAACAGAACCGCAACGGACGCGCAGCTGGCGGCAGGCGGAGGTGTTCTACGGAAATGGCTGGGTCGAAATCCCGTTCTTGCCAGGTCCATATTTCCGCAATCGCTCTGCGCCGCCGGTGGGAAGGTGTTCAACCCCAGCGCTGCGGCACTGATGGTCCTGTTCGAGCAGCGTGTCGTCACAAATCGCAACTACATGGCGAAGCTTGCGGCGTTCGCGGCCAAGCAGGGTGCCGACCCGCGCGTGATGCGCTGACCGGCGGCAAGGGTGACGACGTGCGGGTCACGTCTGTCACGGCAGCCGGTGCGGGCAGGGGCATGACGAGCACCGGTCCGGTTTCAGCGCCGCCCGTACTCCATCATGGCTGCCGGGACTTCCGCCAGCCCCAGCACGCGGTCGGCGGCGCCGAGCTTGATCGCCTCCTTGGGCATGCCGAACACCACACTGCTTTGCTCGTCCTGGGCAATCGTGGTGGCTCCTGCGTCGTGCATGTCCTTGAGGCCACGCGCGCCGTCATCGCCCATGCCGGTCAGGATGATGCCCAGCGCGTTGCGCCCCGCGCACTGCGCCACCGAGCGGAACAGCACGTCCACAGACGGGCGGTGGCGGTTCACGGGCGGACCGTCGCGCACCTCCACGTGGTATTGCGCGCCACTGCGCCGCAATTGCATGTGACGGCCGCCGGGCGCGATGAGCACCAACCCGGGGTGCAGGCGGTCGCCGTCGCGCGCTTCGCGCACGTTGAGCGCGCAAAGACCATCCAGACGCGCGGCGAACGCCGCGGTGAACTTCTCGGGCATGTGCTGCACCACGGCGATGCCTGGGAGGGTGGCGGGGAGCTCCACGAGCACGCGCTCGAGCGCCACCGTGCCACCGGTTGACATGCCCATGGCGATCACCTTCTCGGTGGTGTCACGCAGCACATGCGGCATCACCCCCGTGGGAACGGGGGCGTTTGCCGCAACCGCGGCGGCAGGCGCCGCGGATGGACGCCGCAGGCTCCCCGTGTTCGCGCGCGCTGCGGCCTTGACCGTCGCAATGAGCTCCGCCGTCTGCTCGACCAGGAAGTCCTTCAAACCGACGCGGGGCTTGGTCACCACCGCGACGGCGCCGGCAGCGAGCGCATCCAGGGTGATCTGCGCGCCCTTTTCGGTGAGGGTGGAGCAGATCACCACCGGCAGCGGATGCTCCGCCATGAGCTTCTTGAGAAAGGTGATGCCGTCCATGCGGGGCATCTCGACATCGAGCACCAGCACGTCGGGCCAGCCGGATTGCTGCATGCGCTGTAACGCGAACAGGGGATCGGGCGCCACGCCAACGACCTCGATGCCGGGGTCGCGCTGCAGCACTGCCTGCAGCACTTGCCTGACCACCGCCGAATCGTCAACGATGAACGCCTTGATCTTGTTGGACAACGCCATGAAACCTCCACTCGATTGCGCTATGCGGTTCGTCACTATGCGGTTTGTCTCTGCTCGGCATCATGCCCCCAGAATCGCAAGTAGGCATCGCCGCTCCAGATCTCGAACAACAGATTGCGGTGTCCGCGGCCACCGAGATGTTCGGCCTTGATGACCATGCCGTACGCACGCGCAAGTTCGCGTGCGATCTGCACGTTCTTGCAGGGAACATCCCTGCATTCCTGGTCTGGCTGTACGGTGGCACCGAACATATGCCCCCCACCGAACAGCTTGGCGACGTACTGGTCGGGGGTGGTGTTGGCCTGTCGCATTTCCTGGGCGAAGCGGCGCATGGCCTCGTCGCCATAGCGGCCGTCGAGCTCGCCTGGCGCCAGCAAGCCGGGACCACCACGGCTGGGAAGCATGTAGTGGCACAAGCCGCCGATGCGAAGCCGGGGATGCCAGACCGCGATGGCGACGCACGAGCCCAGCAACGTCCGCCCGCGCGTGCGGCCATCACCAAAGTACAAGTCGCCGGGCTGGAGGAAGACCTCGAGCGGGGCATCGTCCGACGCCACATGGTCGAGCATCAGCGCGGCCCCCTGGCGTCACCCGCATCCTTGCGGTAGACGGCCGGCTGCACCATGCGCAACCGCGACTCCAGTCCGTTGAGGGTTTCCGAGTGCCCAACGAACAGATGGCCGCCGGGGCGCAGCACCTGCTCGATGCGTCCACAGACGCCACGCTTGGTGGCGGCGTCGAAATAGATCATCACGTTGCGCAGCAGCACCAGATCGAATTGACCCATGTCAGGCAGCGGGGCGTTGAGGTTGAGTTCGCGGAACGTGATGCGCGCACGCAGCGCCTCCTGGATCAGGAACTGACCCTCCTGCGCTCCCACGCCCTTGAGACAATATGCCTTCAGATAAGGCAGGGGAATCTTGTCAGCGCGCTCCATCGGGTAAATGCCGCGCCGTGCCTGCTCCAGCACCCGGGTGCTGATGTCCGAGGCCACGATTTCCCAGACCCTGGACCCCAGGTGCTCGGACAGCAGCATGGCGACGCTGTAGGGTTCCTCGCCGCTGGAACATGCGGCGCTCCAGACCCGAAACGGCCGTGACGCATCGTGCCGTGGGAGGATGTGCTCCGCGAGGTATGCAAAATGGCGCGGCTCGCGGAAGAAGTATGTCTCGTTGGTCGTCAGCAGGTCAATGGCCCGCTGGCGTTCCGGCCCATCGCGCTGGATATGGGCAAGGTAGTGGGTGAAGCTCGACAGGCCCAGTGCCTGCAAGCGGCGCCCCAGCCTCCCGCCGACGAGGGCTTTTTTCGACAGCGGCAGCATAATGCCGGCAGCGTCCATCATGAGACGGCTGAAGCCATGCAGTTCGGCGTCGGAGAGAGGGTCCATGTTCGGTACGTTGCGCCAGCGATGCCGGAAAGGTTAACAGTTCGAGATGGAAACGGGGAACCACGTCATCACCAGAGTGTCCGGCGACGCGCCAACGTTCCAGGCGTTGGCGGCGCGCATCGCGTCCAGCGAACTGCCGTCGTTCGGCGTCACCTTGCAGGAAGTATTCCGCGCCACCGAAGCTGCGCTCACCTCGGGCCAGCAGGTCGCCGAGGTGATTCTGCGCGACCCGGCCCTCACCTCGCGGGTGCTGCGCGCCGCCAATGCGGCACGCCTGGGGCTGAGCGGCAACGCGCGCGTCTCGACGGTGAGCCGGGCGGTGGTGGTGCTGGGGCTGAACCCCATCCGCTCCCTGTGCGTATCGGCGCTGGCGGTCGAGGCCGTGGTCGGCGCAAGCCGCTTCCGGCATCGCGTGCAACGCACGCTCGGTCATGCGCTGCATGCGGCTGTGCAGGCGCGCGACATCGCCCTCCGGCGGCGTCTGGACCGCGCCGCGGCCGAGCGCCTGTTCGTCGAAGCGCTGCTTGAACACATCGGGGAACTGGCTTTCTGGTGCTTTGGCGAAGGTTACGCCGAGCGCCTTGACGCCGCGCTTGCAGCCGGGGGCGACCCTGAGCACGCGCAAGCCGCTATTCTCGGCACCTCGCTGCGTCAGCTCGGGCGCACCCTTTTGCACGCCTGGAACCTGGACAATGTGCTGCAGGGCAGCGAGGAAGTCACGCTGGCCCGGCGCATCAGCGCCGCTGGTGAACATGGCTGGACTTCCGCCGAAGCGCGTCACGCCGCCCATGCGGTGGCAAAGTTCCTCGGCCAGACCGACCACGAAACCCTGGCCCAGCTCGGCAACAGCGCGCGCGAAGCGGCTCGCCTCGCCAACGAACTTGGCGTGGGATCAGCGGCGCGCCACATTCCGACGATGGACGATACGCCGCACACCGCGCAATCACCCGAGGCCGATCTGCCGCCCGGGTCGGCCGCAGAGACCGACACCACCGCAGGGCCGGCGTCACCCTATCCTTTGCCCGATTTGCAGCAACAACTTCGCACCCTGGCTGAGCTCGGCTGCGTGGCAACGAGCCGCGCCGAGCTGCCGCTGGTGCTCGAGGCCTGCCTGGAGGGCATGCACCGCGCCGTCGGTCTCGACCGGTGCGCGTTCTGTCTGCTCAATCCCGAGCGCACACGCATCGTCGCGCGCATGGTGGTGGGCGCCAACGCCGACGCCCTTCGCCTGGACCTGCGTGCTGCATGGTCGCCGGAGCAGGACACGGTCTGGCGCTCCCACGCGCCGCACTGGTGCGTACCTCCCGACCATGCGAGCGACTTTCTCGCCAAGGCGGCCGAACGGCGCGCTTTTTTGATTGCGCCCTTTGTCATGGATCAAAAATTGGTCGGTGTGTTCTACGGCGACCGGGCCCCTTCTGGCCGTGCGCTCGACACAGCACTGCTGGAAAGTTTCGGCGTATTCGCAGCGCAGGCGCAGATCGTCGCGCGCGGGCTGCCGTCGGCGCCACACGGGATGTGAAGCCAGGCTGAAGGGGCCGCCCAACCGTTGCCAAACCGCAACATGTTGGCCTGGGCATTGCGCAATGCGGTCGAAATCACCGGAGGTTGCCCGTAGTATTGACCACTGTCTGGCATTGATCGTCCCTGCTTCATATGGGCCGGACATTTCAGTGCGGCGTCGGAACGATGCCCACCAGCCTGAATCGATCCGCAAGGATCACAACTCTGGAGATGTTCACGATGAAAAAATCACTTATCGCCCTCGCCGTGCTTGGCGCGTTCTCTGGCGCCGCGATGGCCGATGGCAGCAGTGTGCAGCTGTATGGTTTGATCGATCTGGGCGTGGCCCACTTCAGCGGCGGCGCCGCTGGCAACGTCACCCAGCTGAGCAGCGGCGTGCAGTCGGGCTCGCGCATCGGCCTGAAGGGCACCGAAGATCTGGGTGGCGGTCTGAAGGCAATTTTCCAGGCTGAGACCGGCTTCTGCGCCAACGGCAACACCGGCGCGGCCGGCAGCTCCTCCTATTGCACCGGCGGCCCTGGCGGCCCCGGCTTCTTTGGCCGCCAGGCGTACGCAGGCCTGACCGGTGACTTCGGTACCGTCACCGCTGGCCGTGAGTACACGCTGACCTTCCTCGACCAGGCCACCATCGATCCGTTCGGCTACGGCCTGACTGGCTCCATCAGCAACATCGGCACCGTTGGCGTGCCGGCCCGTACCAGCCAAACTGTTGCCTACGTGTCGCCGAACATGAGCGGCTTCACCGTCGCTGGCGCGTACATCTTCGGTGCTGGCCTGCAGTACATCAACCCGGCCCTGCAGTACAAGTCGACCGGTGGGTACAACCTGCAAGGTGGCTACGCCAATGGCCCGATTGCGGCGACCCTGACCTACATGCGCGTCAACGACGCCAATGGCAACGCCATCGTCAAGGACACCGAAATCAGCGGCAGCTATGACTTCGGTGTTGCCAAGATCGCCGCCTACTATTCGGACAACAAGCCGGATGCGATCACCAACAAGGACGAAATGAAGGCGTACATGCTCGGTGCGACCATTCCGGTCGGCCCTGGCAGCATCCTGGCCTCCTACACCGGCCTGAAGGACTCGACCACGTCGAACATGGGCGCCAAGCAATACGCGATCGGCTACACCTACAGTCTGTCCAAGCGCACCAACCTGTACACCTCGTACGCGCACATCAGCAACGACACTGGTGCAATGTACGCTGTGGGCGATGCCACCGATGGCGGCTTTGCTCCTGCCGCTGGCCAGTCCTCGTCGGGCTTTGCAGTGGGTATGCGTCACCAGTTCTGATCGGTCTTCCGGCCATCAGTTGGAAAGCCGCCTCCGGGCGGCTTTTTTCATGGGTGCTCGCGCGGGGGAGCGCCCATGAAAAAAGGGGCATTCGCCCCTGATTCCAATCGTCGAACATCGCGCTTCGCAGCACGCGGCTTCAGACCGCGCAGCTTCGCTTCAGCCCCTGCGGCGTGCCCGCCACAGGGGCAGGGTCAGAAGCTGTAACCCAGCGCAACGGTGTAGACGACTGGGTGGAAATGAATGGTCGTCTTGCCCTGCGAGGTGATCAGGGACGGATTCAGCGGCGAATAGGAGGTCGACGTCAGGTTGCTGTTGACGTCGGCAATTCCCAGCGTCGCCACCAGCGACCATCGCTGGTCGATGTGGTAGAGCATGCCGGCGTGCGCAGCCATGCCCCAGGAGTCCGACAGGCTGATGGTTGTCGGCCCAAGATGCGCGTTGAGTGTGTTCAACGCGGTGTTGTCAGCGAAACGCGTGTAGTTGATGCCCAAGCCGACGAAGGGGTCAAACTTCACGTCCTTGCCCAGCAGGTGGTAATTGATGAACGCCGTGGGCGAGATCACATGCACGTCGGTCACGCCAGCGCCGGGGCTGACGCCGAGCGCCGCCCAGTTCACCCCCATGGCGTCGGTGCGGATACGTGGCGGCACGCCCAGCGCCAACTCGAACGACCATGGCCCCCCGAGATTGCGCACGTACCCGAAACCCAGCGCCGGCGCGTTGCCGACGTTGAGGTTCAGCCCCGGCGGCGTGTTCAGGCCACTGAGATCGGACATGGAAGAGTGGTTCTGCAGATAGGCCAGGCCGACATAGACCGTGTTGTTCCCATCCATCAAATCGGCTGCCCGCGCGGCCGGTGCCGCGGCGAGGGTTGCTGCTGCCAGCGCGGCGGCGAAGCTCCGCGGTGTGGTTGACGAAACGATCGTTTTCATGATGCGTGTCTCCTCTGGTTCACTGGACCCAGCCAAAACCGCGCAGGGCGCTGAGCGTGGCGCTTGCAATCACGTCATAGCCGGCCGGCGTCGGATGCAGATCATCCGCGAACAACCAACTCCCGACGTTGGCCACCGAGGCACCCGCGGCCGTATTCGGAGTTTGCATATTGCACAACAGCGAACTCACGGTCAGCGGGTCGCACCACATCGAGCTGACATTGGTGAATCCGAATGCCGATGGGTTGGCGATTTCCTGGTTCAACAACGCGAATCCGTCGATGACCTTCACCGGCTGGCCCTGCAAATCGTTGAGCAGACGCTGGTTGAACACCTGCACGAGGTTGGACAGCAGATAACAGGGCTGGGTCGGATCCTGGTTGTTGCAGGTCGTGCCACCGCTGAGCGACTGGCCGAGCGGCGTCAACGACGAGTCGGGCAGGGTGTAGACCGTGACGTAGCTTGCGCCCTTGGCCACTGCCGTCTTGACGAGGCCGGCGAGGCCGTCCGCCGCGCTGCCGACGGTCGCCTGCGCGACCGCGGCAGCCTGCGGCGTGGCCGTTGCCTTTGCCTGCGCCGCAACAGCCTGCTGCTGCGCTGCCGTGAGGTTCGGGTTCGCCGCGAGCGCCTGCTGAACCGCCTGCTGGACTGCCGCGGTGACCGATGACTGGACGGTCTGCAGCGCGGTCAGGATGTCGTTGTTGCCACCCAGAAAAGCGACCAGTTGGTTGGGATTGAAACCGCCGAACTGGGTGAGATAGTTCTGCAGTTGCGTGGTCAGCGGGTAGGTGAGCGCGCCGGCGGTGTGGCCGATGCCAATGGCGTTGCTGACCATGGAGCCGCCCTGGGCGAAGTCGGTGCAACTGGCCTGACCGCTGGCCGGCGGCGCGCTGAACGCGCACGTGGCGGCGCTGGCGCTGGTGGTCACGCCGGATGGCGTCAGATAAAGGTCGCCAGCGATGGTGCCATAGCCGGAGATGTTCGGCGTCAACGAGATGCCCAGGCTCTTGGCGAGCACGTCGGTCCAGTTGCCGGTTCCACCGTTGACCGTGAACTCGCCGCCGCCCGCGTAAGGCAGCCCGGTGAACGGTATGTTGTACAACGACAGGGAATACACGGTGATGGCGGCCAGGGTGTAAGCGCCGTCATCGGACAGGCTGTCGCCGAACACCACAAACTGCTTGAACCCGCCACTGGGCGCGCTCTGGGGCGCGGCACTGACGGCGTTGACGCTGGCGGGGGTCGCCATTGCCGGCGGTGTGGGATTGCCGCCACCGCCGCAAGCTGCCAGGCCGAGCGTCGCGGCGAGCATCGTCGCGGGCAAGGCCAGTCGGGTTCGCGAAAGGGCGCGCGATAGGCTTCGCATGTGCATGTCTTGTCTCCTGCTTCGGGATCGAGGGACGTACCCTGATCAGTGTTATGCGTCGGAATGCAGATTCACCTGGCCGCGCCAGCCGCCGATGCCATTTGCCAGCGCATCGCGCCCCACGCAGCCTGAGCCCATCATACGGGCGTCATTTTGTCGTGGATGAAAATGCCGGACGACTGACGTGGGATTCGCAAATCGCGATCGGTCGTTGCGGCCATTGCCACCCGACGCGTGTGCAGGGCCACCTGGGCGCGACGTGGAGGTGGAATCGCTGATAATCGAGCACACCGAACTCCGAACCCTATACTGCTCCGATGCCAAGCCACCGTTCCAGTCCGCTCGACCCGCTGCTGCGGGTCGCCGACAACGCCCTCAAGACCCTCACAGGCGGCCTGCACGCGCACCGGCCCATGCCACGCGGCGCCGGTGCGCGCACCGCGCTCGACGCCTCCAGCCGTGACCTCGCAGGTCGGCTGATGCGCGTCAATCATGTGGGGGAAGTTTGCGCCCAGGCGCTCTACCAGGGGCAGGCCCTCGGTACACGGAACGCAGCGCTGCGCGCGTGCTTTCTGGATGCAGCGGCGGACGAGTGCGACCATCTGGCATGGTGCGCCCAGCGCCTGGAGGAACTTGGCGCGCGCCGCAGCCTGCTCGATCCACTGTGGTACGCCGGCGCATTCACGCTTGGGCTGGTAGCCGGCCGTGCGGCCGGCGATAAAGCCAGTCTGGGTTTCGTGGTGGAGACCGAGCATCAGGTCGAACAGCACCTGGCTTCGCACCTGCAGCGCCTGCCCGCAGACGATACCGATTCTCGCGCCGTGGTGACGCAGATGCAGGCCGACGAGGTGCGGCATGCACAAACCGCAACGCGTCTGGGCGGTGTGGCGCTCGCGCCGCAGCTGCGCTGGGCCATGCGCGCGGCTGCCAAGGTCATGACCACGACCGCGCACTGGGTGTGAGTGGACCCGGGTCGGTGACCGTGATCACGCGCGAGCCTGGACGCCCGCAGACCGTCAGGCGTCCAGGAGTTCGATCGAGGTCGTGATGTCGGCAGTCTTCGCCAGCATGGCGCTGGCCGAGCAGTACTTCTCGTGCGAAAGCTTCACGGCGCGTTCGACCGTCGCGGCATGGAGTGCCCGACCGCTGATGGTGAAGTGAAAGTGGATGCGCGTGAACACCTTGGGATCGGTGTCGGCGCGATCTGCCTTCAACGTCACCTGGCAGGCGCGCACGTCCTGACGTCCCTTTTTCAGGATGTAAACCACGTCATACGCAGTGCAGGCACCGGTGCCGGCCAGCACGGTCTCCATCGGGCGCGGGGCGCGGTTGTGGCCTCCGGGCTCCCTGGGCGCCGACGCCGGCGCCCCATCCATCGCCAACATGTGGCCACTGCCTGTTGTGGCGATGAAGGCCATGCCTTCGTCGCCGCCCCACTGAATTGTGCATTCCATGTCTTCATATCCTCCGGTTGATGACGTTGGGTCCTGTTGCTGAAAGGATCTCCGCCCGCTCGGGCACCGCCGAGTTTCCGCCAAAACTTCTTTATAAGCGCATGCTGATTCTCTAAAATACCTGACATCCTGGTGTGGTTTTGCAGTGCAGCAGGAAATAACCTAAGATTTCATCACGTTGATTCACTGAATCGGCACCCATTGTCTCCTCCACCCTCCTCTTCAGGTGGATTCCAGCCCAGGCTCCATGCCTGGGCCTTTTTTTTGCCCGGCGCGATCTAAAATGCCGTCTTTGACGACATTTTGCCGCGCGCCGTGACCCATAAGCATATTGACTATCTTCAGCGCATCCTGACCGCGCGTGTCTACGACGTGGCGCGCGAAACGCCGCTGGATACGGCGCGCAACCTTGGTCGGCGACTTCACAACAAAGTCCTGTTCAAGCGCGAAGACCAGCAGCCGGTTTTCAGCTTCAAGCTGCGCGGTGCGTATAACAAGATGTCCGGCCTCAGTGCCGAGGAACGTGCGCGCGGCGTGATCTGCGCCTCGGCCGGAAACCATGCCCAGGGGGTGGCGTTGTCGGCGCACCGCCTGGGATGCAAGGCGGTGATCGTGATGCCGTCGACGACACCAAAGGTGAAAATCGACGCGGTCCGCGCGTTCGGAGGCGCCAATGTCGAGATCGTCCTCGAAGGCGAAAGCTACAGCGACGCCCACGCGCACGCCCTGTTGCTGCAGGATGCGCGTGGTCTGAGCTTCGTCCACCCATTCGACGATCCGGATGTGATCGCCGGCCAGGGCACGATCGCGATGGAAATCCTGCGCCAGCATCAGGCGCCGATCGAGGCCGTTTTCTGCGCCATCGGCGGTGGCGGTCTGATTTCCGGCGTGGCCGCCTACATCAAGGCGGTGCGCCCCGAGATCAAGGTCATCGGCGTCCAGACGGCGGACTCCGACGCCATGCTGCGCAGCGTGCGCGCCGGGCACCGCGTGGAACTCTCTGAAGTGGGACTGTTCGCGGACGGTACCGCGGTCAAACGCGTCGGCGAAGAGACCTTCCGCATGACCCGCGAACTGGTGGATGACTTTGTGGTGGTCACCACCGACGAGGTCTGCGCTGCCCTGAAGGATGTGTTTGAGGATACCCGCAGTGTGCTCGAACCGTCCGGCGCCATGGCCGTGGCGGCCCTCAAGCAATACGCCACCACGCACAAGCTCAAGGGGGCCACGCTGGTGGCCATCACCTGCGGCGCCAACATGAACTTCGACCGCCTGCGCTTCGTCGCCGAACGCGCCGAGGTCGGGGAAGCGCGCGAAGCGCTGTTCGCCGTCGGCATTCCTGAGCAACCGGGCAGTTTCCGGAAGCTCTGCGCCCTGTTCGGGCACCGCGCCGTCACCGAGTTCAACTATCGCCTCGGCGATGCCGAGCGCGCGCACGTGTTCGTGGGGGTTGGCGTCAGCGGCCGCGAGGACGCGCGACGCACCGCCAACACATTGGAGCGCAGCGGCTACGAGGTGCTCGATCTCACCGATGACGAACTCGCGAAGCAGCACGTGCGTCATCTCGTCGGCGGGCGCGCCCCGCGCTGCGGCGGCGACTCGTTGGCGCCGAACGAACGGTTGTTTCGCTTCGATTTCCCCGAGCGGCCCGGTGCATTGATGCGATTTCTCGACCGCCTGAACCCGGATTGGAACATCAGCCTGTTTCATTACCGCAATCAGGGCGGCGACGCCGGACGGGTGCTGGTCGGCATCCAGGTGCCGCCATCGGACCGCGAGCGTTTCGCGACTTTTCTGGATGAACTCGGCTATGCGCACGCCGAAGAAACGGACAACCCGGTGGTGCGCATTTTCCTGTGACGGGCCTGGGTGCAACGTTGCATCCAGGATGCCGGCGCGCGTCAGGGACGGGCGCCCACACCAGAACCCGGCAACGGCAACGCCAATGAGAGAGGAATCGGGGATTGCCCCGGCTGGGCAGTGGCGGGTGCGGTCAACGGCGGCGGCGCCAGCTTGAGTTCGATGCGCTCGCCATTGCGACGCAACGCGGCATGATCGAATCCCGTCGATTCCAGACGCACCCCGGGGAACGCCTCTGCGCCAACCCTCACCGCGCGTGCCGGCTTGCCGTCAACCGAGATGAGAGCGGCGCCGGCTCGCGCGCCGCCCCCGATCACGCCGACAAGACGGAGGTGTTCGTCGCGCACAGCTTGGGCGCCAGCCTGGAACGCCCGCGGCGCCAACGCCGCCAGCGCTTCGACATCGAGGCGCCCCGCCTGCGCCGCCGCCACCGGAACTGGACGGGCGTGGGTGAACAATCGCAGCGCCCACGCCACAACCGAGCCGGCGCACACCGCTGCCAGCATCAATGCGAGCACCCCTGCCAGGCGATGCGACGCGCGGCTGGGTGAAAACTGCCTGGGAATCAGGGGTAAAGCCATAGTAGGAGCGGACATCACGCACGTATTATGCGCGAACACACCCGATACGTTCCAGCGCCCTCCGCCCGCATGTTCCGTCCCGAACCGCGCCCACCCGCCAGCCATCCTCGAATGAAACGCATCGCAACCCCGGCGCGCCGTCCGCGCGGCTTCACCCTGATCGAACTGATCGTCGTACTGTTCATCATGGCCGTGCTGGCCGCGTTGATCGTGCCCAACATCATCGGCCGAACCGACGACGCACGCGAAACCGCCGCCAGAACTGACATCGCCACCCTGATGCAGGCGCTGAAACTCTACCGTCTCGACAACGGCGTCTACCCAAGTCAGGCGCAGGGCCTGCAGGCCCTGGTCACGAAGCCTGCAACACCCCCCGAGCCACGGAACTGGAAGCCCTACATCGAAAAGCTCCCGACCGATCCTTGGGGACGCCCCTACAACTATCTCAACCCGGGCGTGAAAGGTCCGGTGGATGTATTCAGCTACGGCGCAGATGGTCAGCCCGGAGGCGAAGGCGCCAATGCCGACATCGGCAGCTGGCAATGACCATGCCGCACCCCGGCACGACGGCTTCACCCTGATTGAACTGCTGGTGGTGCTGATGGTGATGTCGGTGGTCACCGGGCTCGCGGCCCTGGCCATTCCCCACGGCCGCGACGACGCCCTGCAGCGCGAGGGCGACCGTCTGGCCGCGCTGCTCGACGCCGCCCGCATGCGCGCCGCCGCCGAAGGTATGCCGGTGGCATGGGCACCGGGTCCGTCGGGCTACACCTTCGTACGTCCCGGCCCGCAGGGGTGGACCATGGTCGATGCCCCGCCGCTGGCTTCGCATCGCTGGGCCTGGGATGATTCCGACAGTCCGACCGCGCCGCAGCGGCCACCGCGCACGCCCAGCGCCAGCATCCTCGCGGACGGAATCACCGTCACCACGCGCGGCGGAACCGCCGCACCCGGCGCGGCGCCGGCATGGCTGGTGTTTGGCGGCGAGCCGGTGTCGCCACCGATGGAGGTGACCCTGCGCGATGCCGACATGCATTTGATGGTCAGTAGCGACGGCATCTCGCCGTTTGTCGTCTCCCGCGTGCACTGAACGCGACATGACCCGGAACCGTCGTGCCAGCGTTGGCTTCACGCTGCTGGAGGTCCTCGTGGCCTTGGCTGTGGTTGCCCTCGCGCTGGTGGCGGCGATGCGCGCAGCCGGCGGTGTGCTCGACGGCGCACAGCGAAACCTGGCGTCGGTACTCGCCCGGCAGTGTGCCGAGAACACGCTCGTGGAGCAGCGTCTGCTACGCGTCATGCCCGCCACCGGTACGGGCCAGCAGGCTTGCAGCGAGGGCGGCATGGATTTCACCGTCAACACCGATGTCCGCCCGACGCCGAACCCGAACTTCCGCCGCGTCGCGCTCGACGTGCGCAATGCTGCGGGCTGGACCGTGTGGTCGGTGGTCACCATTGTCGGAAATCCCTGACCCAATGCGGATGCACGCGCGGACCCGGGGCTTCACGCTGATCGAATTGCTCATCGCCATCGTCGTGCTGGCGATCATGGCGGCGCTGGCATGGCGCGGACTCGACGCGGTGGCGCGTGCTCGCGACGCGGCGCTCGAACGCAGCCGCGCTGCCGACCGGCTCTCGCTCAGCCTGCGGCAACTCGACGCCGACCTGCGGGCTGCCCGTGATGAGGGCGCGGCGTTGCCGGCGGTCAGCCTCGCCGGCAACGGCGACCTGCTGATCGTGCGCCGGGCGCCCGAGGCGCTGGGAGGTGACCCGAGAGCCTGGCCGCCGAATGGCACGCCAGCCGACGCCGGCCTGATGGAAGTGGCGCGCTGGGGCCTGCGCGGCGGCCGCTGGATGCGCTGGGCCAGCACGCCGAGCGCATCGCCCCGTGTGCTGGCGGCGGCGATGCAAGCCCCACAGGGGTCGGGGCTCGCGCTGCTGCCTGGTGTGGAGGAAGCCAAGTTCCTGGTGTTCCGTTACGCCGGCATCGGCCTGCTGTCCCAGTCGGGTGCATGGGTCAGTCCCTATACCGCGTCGAGCGGGGGCCACGGCAACGATGCCGTGGCCCTGACACTGCGCACGCCCGCGGCCTTGCGAGTGACCTTGCGCCTCGCTGCGCCCCCGCTGCGCGGCACGGTCAGCCGCGAGATCCTGATCGAGAACCGGCAATGAACGCCCAGCGAGCCGCATCGTCGCGCCGCACCGGCACCCAGAGCGGCGCGGCGCTGGTCACCGCCGTGCTGGTGGCTGCGCTGGCGGCCGTCATGGTGTCAGGCATGCTGTGGCAGGAATGGGGAAACATCAGCCGCGAGCAGACCGCGCGCGACGCGGCGCAGGCGCGCTGGATCCTGCGTGGCGCCCTCGACTGGGCAAGGCTCATCCTGCGGGAACAAGCGCGCACGTCGAGTGTGGACGCCCAATCGCAGCCGTGGGCCGTGCCCTTGGCCGACTCCGATCTCGCCACGTTTCTCGGAGGTGGAGTCGCCACCCTCGACCACGCCTGGCTCTCCGGGCATCTCGAAGACGCGCAGAGCCGCTTCAATCTCGCCAATATCGTGGTTGGCGCCACGGTGTCGCCGACGGCGCTGGCAGTTCTGCAACGCCTGTGCACCCGCGTCGGCGTCGACCCGGGTGTGGCCGATGCGATCGGCGAGGGACTCGCCGCCAGCGCGGCGGGCTCCGCACTGCCGATGCACACCCTGCAGGACCTCGCGCGCATTTCCCCCGCCGTGGCGCAAGCCCTGCCAGCGCTGGCTCCCTATGTGACGCTGCTGCCGACGCCGACCACCGTCAACGCCAACACGGCAAGCGCCACGGTGCTGGCCGCCGTCCTCGATCTGCCCGAGGACACCGCGGCCAGCCTCGTCGCGGCGCGCAATATCGCCTATTTCAATAACCGCGCCGACGTGTTGACCGCGCTTGGCGCCGAGGGGACGAACGTGAACACCGGCGGTATCGATGTCTCCAGCGGCTACTTTGAAGCCTACGCGCGCGTCCGCATTGGTGGGTTTGTCTATGCCCAACGCGCGCTGATCCAGCGCGTCGGCCTGATCACGGTGGTGTTGCGGGTTCAGCAGGTTCCACCGTGGGCGCCGACCCTTTCACACCCGGCGCCATGAGGCGGGCGCCCATGCGACGCGTCGTATCCATACAATCGGCACGGATGGAGACCCTTGTCGTCGTTCTGTCGTCCGCGCCCAGCGCCGGGGGCGCCATCGAATTCGTGCGTTGCGACGCCGGCGGCGCCGTGCTCGAACACGGGCATCAGCCCGTGGCGCTGCTTGGACGCGCGCACAAGCTGATCGCGGTGTTACCAGCGGAGCGCGCGACCCTGCTTGCGCTTCGGCTGCCGCCAATGCCTGCGGCACGCCTGCAGGCGGCGCTCGGCGGTGCGCTGGAAGAGCGCCTCCTGGATGATCCCGACACACTTCACCTGGCAGCCGGTCCGCGCGACGCTGACGGCGCGCTGCTGTTGGCATGCGCCTGTGCCCGTGAGCCCCTGGCGCGCGAACTGCAGGCTCTGCACGCCGCGGGGCGCGATCCGTCGACGGTCGTGCCCGAGGTGGCGTTGCTCGCGCCGGGTGAGGCACTGCTGCAGCGCCACGGTACGGGCGTGCGCCTGGTCTGGCGGGATGAGAGCGGCGAAGGAGCATGGCTGCACATCATGGACGACAGCGGTGCGGCCCCACCCGACCTCCCCGCACTGCCGCAGCGGGTTCTGGCCGAGCCAGGCACCGGAGATCTCGCCAAAACGTGGTGGAACGGTCGCGTCGAGATCGAGAACGCGGCGGCCGGCACGCTGCTGGCGCGGGCGATCCAGAGCGCGTGGGACTTGCGCCAATTCACCCTTGCCCCCCAAGCGGCCATGCGCCGCGGCCTCACCGGCGCGGCGCGAGGGCTTTCCACGCCTGCGTGGCGTCGCGTCGGCTGGCTGGCCGCGCTGCTGGCCGTGTTGCAACTGGCGGGTGCCGGTGCCGAAGCGCTGGTCCTGCAAGCCCGTCAGGCCCGACTCGCAGCCGAAGTGCGTGCAGTCGTCGCCCAGGCGCTTCCCGGCGTCCCCGCCATTCTCGACGCCCGGCTGCAGATGCAGCGTGCTCTCGACGATGCGCGCCGCCGCGCCGCCGTCCCGTCCAGCCACGCGCTCGAAGCGCTGCTCGGCATCGCCACGCTCGTGTTGCCTGCACAGGCGCCGATCGACGCCATCGACTACGACGGCACCACCCTCAAACTCGCGGTGCCTGCAGCAGCAGCGAGCGCGGCTGCGCAGGCGTGCGAACGCCGCCACCTGCCGTGCTCGGTCACCGGCACCACGCTGCACGTCGAAGGAGGCGCCTGATGGCCAAGGTACCGGTCAAAGCGTTGCCGCCCGCGATGCTGGCGCAATGGCGCACCCTGGCACGCCGCGAGCGCATCCTGGTATTGCTGGCCGTGGCGACGGCGCTCGTGGGCGCGCTCTGGCTGGGGGTCGTGCGCCCCACCGTGCTGACCCTGCGCGAGGCGCCGCTGGAAATCGATCGGCTCCAGGCAACGCTGCGTGACGCCCGCGCGCAAGCCGCCGAGCTTGCACGCCTCAACGCCATGCCTCCCGCGCCTCCGGAATCCAGCGACCTGCAAAGCGCTTTCGTCACATGGTTGAAAGTGCATGCACCAGCAGCCCAGACCCAGGTGCGGATGCAGGATGACGGTGTGGTGGTCGACGTCCACGCACTGCCCGGGCCACTGATCGTTGAATTGGTGCGCGCGGCACGGCGCGACTGGGGCGCAGCGTTACGCCAGGCCAGCTTGCACCGCGGTCCCGACGGACTGTATGCGGGCCACCTCGCATGGGGTCGCCGCGGAGCCGCGGGTCCATGAGCCCGGACAAGCGCTCCCCGGTGGCGCCCGCCCTGCGGCCGGCGCTGTGGCCAGCGGTACTCGTCGGCGCAGCGTGGGCGCTGCTCGCCACGGCGCCCGCCACCTGGGTTTCCACCGCAGTCGCCGCCGCGACGCATCAGCAGGTGCTGCTGGCCGACACCCGCGGATCCTGGCATGCCGGATCAGCGCAGCTGGTTCTGCAGGGCGCGGCCCATGATGCGGAACTGGCACCTGGCCGCCTGCACTGGAAGGTCGGGTTCTCGCAGTTGTGGCGCGGCAGGATGCGCCTGGACATCGACTGGCATGGCGTGGCGTCGACGCCCTTGCGGCTCGAAAGTGGCATCGCCGCTGGTGGCTGGACCCTGCGTCAGCGCGACGCAGGAGAATGGGCTGCCATGCTTCCCGCCTCGTTGCTGGTGGGGTTGGGCGCACCATGGAACACCATCGCGCCCGACGGGGCGCTCGTATTGTCGGTGCGGGAGCTGCAAATGCGATCGGCGGAAGGCCGGCTTCGCTTGCATGGTGTGGTGCAGGTCGACGCGCGCGACATGCGCTCTCGGCTGAGCCCGGTGGCACCGTTGGGAAGCTGGCGGCTGCGCCTCGTGGGCAATGGTGCCGACGCGACGCTGCGCCTGTCCACCCTCACGGGTCCGTTGATCCTCGACGGCACCGGCAACTGGAATGGATCACATCTGCAATTCGCGGGCCACGCGCATGCCGCGCCCACACAGGAGCAGGCGCTTGCCGGCCTCCTCGGTCTCATTGGCCAACCCGATGGCAACGGTGTACGCATCAGCTTGTGACACACCCCTGACTCGACCTCACACACGGAATTTCCAGGATTCGCCCATGCGCACGCAACCCGTCTTCCGAACCCAGCGTCAGCCTCGCCCGGCAGCCGCGACGACCCTGCTCGCGCTGAGCATGGCGCTGATGGTCGCGATGCCCCCGGCCTGGGGCGCCCGCGCGCACCGCCCGGCGCACGGCGTCGCCGAGGCGCCCATGACCATCAACCTCGTCAATGCCGAGGTGTCCAGCGCCGTGCAGGCGGTCGCCGCGGCAACGCACAGAAATTTCATCGTCGATCCGCGTGTCAAGGGCCAGGTCACGCTTCAGTTCGAGAAACCGGTCTCTCCGGAGCATGTCTACCTGGCGCTGCTGACGCAGCTGCGTCTGGCCGGCTATGCCGTGGTGCACAGCGATGGCGTGTACCGCGTGGTGCCCGAAGCTGACGCGCGACTGCAAACCACCCCTGTGGGCATCGGCGAGGCCACGGGAGCGATTCCCGGGCGCGGCGATCAAGTGGTGACCCAGGTATTCCAGTTGCGAAACCAGCCCGCAGGTAACCTGCTCGCGGTCCTGCGGCCGCTGATTTCACCCAACAACACCATCAACGTCGACCCCGGCAGCAACGCGTTGGTGATCACCGACTACGCTGACAACCTCAAGCGCCTGTCGCGTGTCATCGCCGGACTCGACATCCCCAGCGGCAGTGACGTGGACATCGTGGCGCTCCACAATACGGTCGCGACCGAACTCGCACCGACGCTGCAGAAGCTGCTCGACATGCAGGCCGGCGACGCCACGGGAACGCCTCGGCCGGCGGGCGCAACGCCCACCGTCGCCGGTGGTGGAACGGGCCTGCGGGCCGTGGTCGTGCCGGACGCTGCGAACAATGCCCTGATCGTGCGTGCAGCCAACGGTGCGCAGTTGCTGCAGATCGAGCGCATGATCACCCGCCTCGATCGCCCCGGGGCGGGCGCCGAAGCCGGTGACGACATTCACGTCGTCTATCTCAAGAACGCCTCCGCCGCGTCCATGGCGCGCATCCTGCGCGGCGTGCTGACCTCCCCGACGGCGAGCGACACCAGCAACAGCGCGCACGCGTCATCGCCAGGCAGCCAGAGCAGCGCCAGCGCGATGAGCGCCAACAATGGCGCGAACAGCACGACCACGGGGTCCAGCGGCGCGGGTGACAGTGGCGGCCTGGGGCAGGCACCCAACTTCACGCCGCCCCAGGACGGCGGCACCGTCTCGCTGCCGCAAGGCGGCACCGTGTATGCCGATGTGTCCATGAACGCGCTCATCATCAACGCGCCACCGCCCCTGTACGAGCAACTCCGGCGCGTCATCTCGAAGCTCGACGTGCGACGCGCGCAGGTCTACGTGCAGGCGCTGATCGCCGAGGTCGACGCCAACAAGGCAGCTGCACTGGGAATCCAGTGGCAGGCGATTGCAGGCAGCGCGGGCAACACCAACGCAGTGTTCGGCGGCACCAACTTCACCAACAACGGCGTCAGCGGCAGCAACATCATCAACCTGCAGGCCGGCTTGTCAGCCGGCGGCAGCGCGGCGGCGTCGGCGCTTGCCTCGGGGACGCTCGCCATCCCCCAGGGGCTGAATATCGGCCTGCTGCACAACGTCGCGGGCAACGCGGTGCTGGGCGCGCTTGCCAACTTCCTGCAGACCCAGGATGGTGCCAACATCCTGTCGGCGCCCACGCTGATGACCCTGGACAACGAGGACGCCAAGATCGTCGTCGGCCAGAACGTACCCTTCATCACCGGACAATATGCGCAAACAGGCGGCACCGGGAACACGGTCAACCCGTTCCAGACCATCTCGCGCAACGACGTGGGTCTCACGTTGAAGGTGCGCCCGCAGATCACGGCCGGCGACGCCATCAAGATGGATGTCTACCAGGAAGTCTCGAGCATCGCCAGCACCAGCAACGCGTCCGGGATCATCACCAACAAGCGTTCCATCCAGACCGCGGTGCTGGTCGACGACGGCCAGACCATCGTGCTGGGTGGATTGATGCAGGACAACGTCAACGACAACACATCCAAGATCCCCGGCCTGGGTGACCTTCCCGGCGTGGGTGCGCTGTTCCGCTCCAAGGCCCGGCAAGGCTCGAAAACCGATCTGCTGGTTTTCCTGCGCCCGGTCATCGTCCGCGATCAGGCCTCGGGCGACGCTCTGAGCCGCACCAACTACGATCACATGCTTGGCCTGCAACGCGGCTCGGCGCTCGGCCACAGCCCCGGCATGCCCGATCTCCCGCCCCCGGTGCTGCCAAGCCTGGAGACGCCGGGCGCGCTGGCAACGCCCGCGAAACCCTGATCCGCACGCCACACCATGACAGCACGCCACCCACTGCCCTACGCGTTCTGCCGCGACAACGCGCTGCTGGCCGAGCGTGACGGCGAGTCGCTCACCGTGTGGATCACGGACACCACGCGCGCCGCCGCACTGGCCGAGGTGCAGCGGACCCACGCGGTGCACGCGGTGCGGCGCATCGGCGGCGAAGATCTGCAATCGCGCGTCGGCGACGCCTATGCGGCAGCTGACGGCAGTGCCGCAGCGGTGGTCAGCGAGGTCGAGGGGGACGTCGACCTGTCGCGACTGATGCAGGACATTCCAGCGGTCGAGGATCTGCTCGAAGCCGCCGACGACGCGCCCATCATCCGCATGCTCAACGCCTTGTTCACCCAGGCCGCACGCGACGGCGCCAGTGACATCCACGTCGAGCCCTACGAGCGCAGTTCGATGGTGCGCTTCCGGGTGGACGGTGGACTGCGCGACGTGGTGCGCCCGAACAAGGCGCTGCACGGTGCGCTGATCTCTCGCATCAAAATTCTGGCGCAGCTCGACATCGCCGAGAAACGCCTGCCACAGGATGGTCGCATTTCCCTGCGCATCGGCGGCCGCGCCCTCGACGTACGGGTGTCCACGCTGCCCTGCGCGCACGGCGAGCGCGCGGTGATGCGCCTGCTGGACAAATCGGCTGCACGGCTCGACCTGCGTGCCGTCGGCATGGCGCCAGAGATGCTGGAGCATTTCGACGCCCTGGTGCATCATCCCCACGGTCTCGTGCTCGTCACCGGCCCGACCGGAAGCGGCAAGACCACGACCTTGTATTCAGCGTTGATGCGCCTGGACGCGACCACCACCAACATCATGACGGTCGAGGATCCGGTCGAATACGACCTCCCTGGAATCGGCCAGACCCAGGTGAACGCACGCATTGAACTTACCTTCGCGCGTGCCCTGCGGGCCATCCTGCGCCAGGATCCTGACGTCGTCATGATCGGCGAAATCCGGGATTTCGAAACGGCGCAGATCGCCATCCAGGCATCGCTTACCGGCCACCTCGTCCTGGCCACGCTGCACACCAATGACGCGCCCTCTGCCGTCACCCGCCTGGTCGACATGGGCATCGAGCCGTTCCTGCTCGCCTCGTCGCTGCTGGGAACGCTCGCGCAGCGCCTGGTACGGCGCCTGTGCACGGCGTGCCGGCGCGCCGTCGCGGACGGCTTCGACGCGGTGGGCTGCCCGTCCTGCAACCACACCGGCTACACCGGACGCACCGGAGTTTTCGAACTGCTGGTGGCGGACGATGCCGTTCGTGCGGCGATTCACGCCGGGGCGAGCGAGGCGGAACTGCGCCGCCTGGCAACCCAGGCCGGACTGCGCGGCATGCGCGATGACGGCATGCGCTGGGTCAGCGCGGGCGCCACGTCGCTGACCGAACTGGCACGCGTCACCCGCGAATAATCCAGACATCCCACCTGCATCAGCACGCACCATGCCGGCCTACCGTTTCCTTGCGCTCGACACCAACGCGGCCGAACAGCGCGGTGTGCTCGACGCCGACAGCGCGCGTGCCGCGCGCACCATGCTGCGCGCGCGTGGCATGGTGCCGCTTGAAGTGGAAGCCATCACGCAGGGTGCCGTTGCGCAGGCTCGACGCACGCGGCGCCGTGCGCTGTCCGGGCAGGAACTGACGGTGTTCACACGCCAGGTGGCGGGTTTGCTGGTGTCGGGCCTCCCGGTCGAGCGCGCGCTGGCGGCGCTGGCCGACGACGCCGATCGCGGCGAGATACGGGACCTGTTCTCCTCGATCAAAAGCGAAGTCGCAGCCGGCCATGCGCTGGCTGCGGCACTAGGCCAGCATCCGCGCGAGTTTTCGTCCGTGTACCGTGCACTGGTTGCCGCCGGCGAGGACAGCGGTGACCTCGGCCGCGTGCTTGAAAGCCTGGCCGACTATCTTGAACAAAGCCAGGCCCTGCGGGGCAAGCTGGTGCAGGCCATGGCCTACCCGGCCATCGTGGTGCTGGTGGCGGTCTCGGTCATCGTGCTGCTGCTCACTTACGTCGTCCCCCAGATCGTCGGCGTGTTCCAGGGCGTGCACCAGAAACTTCCCCTGCTCACGGTGGCTCTGATTGCCTTGAGCGACTTTCTGCGACACTGGGGCCTGGGCATCGTGGTGCTGCTCGTGCTCGGCGGCGTGACGACACGCCAACTCCTCAAGCTCCCGGGCCCGCGCGCAGCCCTCGATGCGTTCTGGCTGCGCAGCCCGCTGCTGGGTCGCCTGGGGCGTGGCCTGAACACGGCGCGCTTCGCCTCGACCCTCGCGATTCTCGCCGGCTCCGGCGTTCCCATCCTGCGCGCCCTGCAAGCCGCGACCGACACCCTGTCGAACAGCGTACTCAAGGCCGATGCGCAGGAGGCGCTGGCTCTGGTGCGCGAAGGCTCGCAGCTGGCGTCCGCGCTCGGCCTGCGGCGGCGCTTTCCGCCAGTGCTCATCACCTTCATCCGGCTGGGCGAGCAGACCGGCACCTTGCCGCGGATGCTTGAACGCGCTGCGGCGCAACACTCGGCCGAGGTGCAGCGCCGCGCGTTCACGCTGGTCACCCTGCTCGAGCCGCTCCTGATCCTGGTGATGGGCGTGATCGTGCTGCTGATCGTGCTCGCCGTCATGCTCCCCATCATCCAGATGAACAACCTGGTCAAGTAAACCGCCTGGAGGCACCACACCATGCCCGCCCATCTCGACGACAAGCTGGTGGTCGCGATTTCCTCGCGTGCCCTGTTTGATTTCGAGGAGGAAAACCGCGTGTTCGAGAACGCCGACGATGCCGCCTACATGCGGCTGCAGCTCGACCGCCTCGACATCCCGGCACGTCCCGGCGTGGCCTTGCAACTGGTGCGCAAGCTGCTGGCCTTCAATTCCGATGCGCATGCGCGCGACCGCGTCGAGGTGGTGCTGCTGTCACGCAACGATCCGGTATCGGGCCTGCGCGTGTTCCGCTCCGCCGAACACCACGCCACCCCGATCGACCGCGGCGTGTTCACGCGTGGACGTCCGCCCTACCACTACCTCCACGCGCTGCAGGCCAACTTGTTCCTCTCCGCCAACGTCGACGACGTCCGCGCGGCGCTGACGGCCGGGTTCGCCGCAGCCCAGGTCTACCCCACGTCGGCGCATGCGAGCGAATCCCATCCGGAGGAGGTCCGCATCGCCTTCGACGGCGACGCCGTGCTGTTCTCCGACGAGGCCGAACGCATCTACCAGACCGAGGGCCTGCCCGCCTTCCAGCGCCACGAGGCCAGCCACGCCACAATTCCGCTGCCACCCGGACCGTTCAAGCCCCTGCTCGAGGCACTGCACCGCATGCAAAGCGCGGCGCGCAGCGGCGAGGTGCCGATGCGCCTGCG
>DAICZP010000014.1 GCA_027311065.1 Thiomonas sp.
GCGTATTACTACCTCCGTATGGTCAAGACCATGTATTTCGACGAGCCGGTGCGTGAGCATCGGGTCCAGGCTTCGCCAGCGGCGTGGGCGGTGATGTCTCTCAATGGCCTGGCTGTTCTGTTGCTGGGACTGCTGCCAGGCGGCTTGATGACCCTGTGCTATCAAGCCGTCGCCAATTCTTTGCACTGAGCGTCACACCATGGAATCGTCCGCAATCTGGCTGGTGGTGGTCATGGCCGTCATTGCCGCCAACCTGCCGTTTTTTTCTGACCGCCATTTTCTTGTGCTTCCCATGAAGCAGATGAAGGGCTGGTACCACCGCCTGGGTGAAATGCTCGTGCTGTTCCTGATCGTGGGATTCATTTCCCGTGCGCTGGAGGCGCGGCTGGGTCAGGTTTATCCGCAGCATTGGGAGTTTTACGCGGTGTCGGCGTCGATGTTCCTGGTGCTCGGATTTCCAGGCTATGTCGCACGGTATCTGGTACGTCGCGTCACCGTGTAAGGCTGCAGTGACACAGACAACGCGGCCGGACCTGGAAGAGATTTCCGTCGAATCGGAGCACGTATTCGACGGGGTGTTCCTGCGTGTCTGGCGCGAGACCGTGCGCATGCCGGACGGCGCGCTGGCCCGGCGCGAGTACATCAAGCATTCGGGCGCGGTGATGGTCATTCCACTGCTCGACGACGGGCGCGTATTGATGGAGCGGCAGTGGCGCACGCCGATGCGGCGGGTCATGATTGAATTCCCGGCGGGAAAGCTTGATCCTGGCGAGGATTGGCTCACATGCGCCCGGCGCGAGTTGCGCGAGGAGACCGGGTACAGCGCACGCGAATGGGCCTACATCGGCACCATCAACAATGCGATTTCCTACTCCGACGAGGTCATTCATCTCGCATTCGCGAGGGGGTTGACCGCAGGCCAGCAGGCGCTCGACAACCACGAGTTTCTCGAGGTGTTCACTGTCGAACCTCGCGATGTACTGGAGTGGGTGCGCACGGGCGTGGTCACCGATGTGAAAACCGTGATCGGCAGTTTCTGGCTCGAAAAGCTGCTCGGCGGTACCTGGCCGCTGGATTGGCGCCCGGCCTGATCGCGCGCCCGGGGCCGTGGGGGGAATTCATCGGCCTTCGTTGAGTCTCAATGTGGGAGTGGCTCCCTCTTGAGCGTGCCGATGCCTGATTCGCGTCGGCGGTGCAGCCGCGTCTCACGGCATCGCCTCCCCCTACATGCCTGCGCTGGCCCTGGCGTTCCTGTTCGGAGATTGGCTGCAGCTGCAGCAGGCCGCGCTTTGGGCGTCGTCTTCGTACACCTGGGTGTGCGCGATCGGTGCTGCCTGCATGGGGCTCGCGGCGCGCGCGTCGCCGGCCATGGCGCGTGCCGGCATGATGGTGGCGGTGGCGTGTGTCGCGTTTGCGGTCACGGGATGGCGCGCGCAGGCACGCATGCACGATCGACTTGCACCGTCACGATGGGGTACGGTCATGCGCGTGGATGGCGTCGTGGCGAGCCTTCCGCTGCGTGACGGCAGACGGGTGTCGTTCGATTTCGCACCCAGCGCGGGCACGGTGCCGAAGTTGCCGGCCCGGGTGCGTGTTGGATGGTCGGCCCCTCCGAGCGCGCCCCATGCGGGCGAGCGCTGGAGTCTGGTGCTGCGCCTGCGACCCGTGCATGGTCTGGCGAATCCGGGCGGATTCGACACCGAATTGCGCGCTTTGGCGGCGGGCGTTGGTGCGCAGGCGAGCGTGGTCGCACGCGAGCGCAATGTACGGCAGACGGGTGGACCGGCGCGGGGTACGCGTCTGTTGCGGCTGCGCGATCGTTGGCGCGCCAGGATTGACGACGCTTTGCGGGGACGCGGTGGGGCAGGCGCCATCGCCGCGCTTGCGCTCGGGGACCAGGGTGCTGTCGGCGCCGGCGAGTGGACGGTGTGGCGCGACACCGGGGTGGCACACCTGATGGCGATTTCGGGTCTGCATGTGAGCATGCTGGCCGCTGCTGCGGGGTGGTTGGCCAGCGCCGCGTGGCGGCGGTCCGCGCGATTGACGCTGTGGATTCCGGCACCAGATGTCGCGGCCTGGGCACGCATTGGCGCGGGGTTGTCGTATGCGCTTGTGGCAGGCTTCGGGTTGCCGGCGCAGCGTGCGGTGCTGATGCTGCTGGTCGCCGCGATGTTGCGACTGCGCGCGCGTCGTCCCGGCTGGCGCGAAACCATGGCCTGGGCGCTGGCCGCGGTGCTGGCGTTCGATCCCTGGGCGCCGCTGCAAGCAGGATTCTGGCTATCGTTCTGCGCGGTGGCCTTGCTATGCATGTCGGACGATGGACGCATTCCCGGAGGCTGGCAGTCGCGTCTGGGTGCCGCGGCAAGGGCCCAGTGCGTTGTCAATGCCGGAATGGCGCCGCTCGGGCTGCTGTATTTCGGGCAGGCGCCCCTGATCGCACCACTGGCCAATGCGTTTGCCATTCCGATGGTGACACTCGGTGTGGTGCCGCTGGCGGTCGCAGGGCTTGTGTTGCCCGCACCGCTGGATGTGTGGGCATGGCGTTTCGCCGCCGGGGTGCATGCCTGGGTGCTCTGGGGACTGACGCAGCTGGCCGGTTGCGCGCAATGGCACGCGGCCCAGCCGTCTGCATTTTTGCTGGGATTGGCTGCCGTGGGAGCTTGCAGCATTGCAATTCCCTGGCCATGGCGGCTTCGCGTCGGTGGCGCGGTCCTGATCGCACCGCTTGTGTTGAATCCGGGCCGCGCGCCAGCGCATGGCCACGTCGAAGCCTGGATGGCGGACGTGGGGCAGGGTAGCGCCATCGTGGTTCGCACCACCCACCACACGCTCGTATTCGACGCCGGACCGGCGATCGGTCCTGGCTCGGACACCGGAGCGCGCGTGCTGGTGCCCCTGCTGCGCGCGCTGGGTGTCCGGCGCCTCGATCAGATGGTGATCAGCCACGCCGATGCCGATCATATCGGTGGCGCCGGCGCACTTGCGCACGCCTTTCCGGGGACACCAGCGGTCGGTTCGGTGCCGCCGGCACGGCTGCGTGCGCTCGGGTTCGCTTCCGCCGAGTCGTGTCAGGCGGGCCAGACCTGGTCATGGGACGGCGTGCGTTTCACCATGCTCCACCCGGTCTTGACCGTGGCCGCGCGGCCGTCGGCGCGCAACGCCACCTCCTGTGTACTGCATGTACGGGCCGCAGACGGCAGTCTGCTGCTGACCGGCGATATCGAACGATCGCAGGAGAGCACGCTGGCGGCGGCGATGCCGCACGCACTGGAGGCTGCGCTGCTGCTGGCACCTCACCACGGCAGTGCCACATCGTCCAGCACGGCCTTCCTCGATGCCGTGCGGCCGAAGGTCGTGGCCGTGCAGGCAGGTTTGTTCAACCGCTACGGGCATCCGCACCCGACAGTGCTGGCACGTTACGCGGCCGCAGGTCTCGTCGTCGGACGCACTGATTTCGACGGTGCGCTTCGCTGGCGCGATACGCAGCCTGGGCGTCTCGATGCCTGGCGGCGCATGGATGCACACTACTGGCGCCAGACTGCGCGCGACGCAAGCATGAAAGTCTTGGAATAATGGCACGATGCATACCGATCCACGCAGTCACAAGCTCACACCGGTCACCCTCGCACTGCTGCTGCTGCCCCCATTGTTCTGGGGTGGAAATGCGGTCGTGGGGCGTCTCATGGTTGGACATATCGCGCCGTTGGCGCTGAGCTTCGACCGCTGGTTTTTCGCGTTGCTGATCGCCCTGCCTTTCACGGCCGGTGATCTGTGGCGTGGCCGCGCGGCG
The DNA here is from genome assembly GCA_027311065.1 of Thiomonas sp. Classification (GTDB taxonomy): domain Bacteria; phylum Pseudomonadota; class Gammaproteobacteria; order Burkholderiales; family Burkholderiaceae_C; genus Thiomonas_A. Next base: position 3,791 of record DAICZP010000014.1, read on the forward strand.
CTGCGGGCGCGTGCGTGGCCGCTGGTGCGCATGAGCTTTCTCGGTATCGCCTGCTACAACTCGATGCAGTATGTCGCGCTGCACACGACCACGCCGTTGAACGTGGCGTTGATCAGCGCATCGTCGCCCGTGTTCATCAACCTGATCGGCGCATTGTTCCTCGGCGAGCGCGTCGGGCCCGAGGCGTTGATGGGCAGTGCGCTTTCGGTGGCAGGTGTCGGGGTGGTGGTGACGCGCGGCGAAATCGGGAACCTGGCGCAGGTGCACTTTGCCATGGGAGATCTGGTGATGTTGCTGGCCGTGCTGTGCTGGGGGTTCTATACCTGGGACTTGCGGCGCCATCCGCTCGGCCTCAAGCCACTGCCATCGCTCGTCGCGCAGATGGGCCTGGGAACGCTGATGATCGCGCCCTTCGCGGCCTTCGAGCGCTGGGGACTGGGCGACGCCCCTCCGTGGGCGCCGCCGGTGACGCTGGCGGTCGCATACGTCGCTGTTCTCGCCTCCCTGCTTGCCTACATGTGCTGGGGCGCCGCGGTGGCCCGTACCGGCGCGCAAATTCCATCCTATTTCGCCAACCTCATGCCCGTGTTCGTGGCGGTGCTGCAGTGGGTGTTCCTTCAACAGGGCATCCGTCTGTTCCACGTTGCTGGAGCCGCGTTGATTTTCGCCGGCATTCATGTGTCCCTGCGCACGCGTACGCGCGCCGGGGGTGCATGAGGGGTGCGTTCCGGAACTCACCTTGTGTGCGGCGGGTCTGGGCGGCGATGCCGTGCGCCGTCATCCATCCATCGCGTCGAGGACGGCGCGGCCGAGTTCGATCACCGCCAGTGCATAAAAGGCGGAATGGTTGTAGCGTGTGATGACAAAAAAGTTGCGCGTTCCCAGGATGTAATCAGGCGCAGCGTCACCGTTCGGTAACTGCACGACCGCAAGTCGGTGGCGATCGTCGAGCACGCGAGGAAGCAGTGGCAGACCCGCGGCCCGCAACTGCGCGGCCGTGAAGCTCGGGACAATGTCGGGAGCGAGGAGTCTGGCCAACGCCGAGGGCGCGATGTTGTCGGGGATGAGCAGCGGAAAATCTGTCGGCATGCCCGGTGTCCATCCGTGGGCGGCAAGGAAATTGGCAACGCTGGCGATGGCGTCATCGGCGTTGTTCACCAGATCGGCGCTGCGCTGGGGAACGCGGGAGGTGCCCCAGCGCAGGATGCTGCCGGGCATGAATTGCGGCATGCCAATCGCACCGGCGTATGAGCCGCGCACGGATGTGGGGTCGAGTCCTGCTGCGCGGCACCAGCGGAAAAAGTCGCCAAGCTGGCGTGCAAAGAAGGCGCTGCGATCGTTGGGCGCAGCGGGCGGGTAGGCAAGCGCCAGTGTCGCCAGCGCGTCGAGCACGCGGAATTGCCCCATATTTCGTCCGTAGATGGTTTCGACGCCAAGGATGCCCAGTACGATCTGCCGCGGCACGCCGAAGCGCTGCTCGGCCGCGTCGAGCGCATCCGGATGCGCGCGGGCGAAGCGCGCACCTGCGTTGATGCGCACCGGTTCGACGAACAGACTGCGGTAGGCATGCCAGTTTTTCTGCATCGGCCGCCCCGGCAGAACAAGGCGCGCAACTTCGGGCTGATACCGTGCCAGGGCGAGTTGGGCATCGAGCCAACCGACGTCCAGACCCGTGGCGGCCGCGAGGCGCAGCGCAAGTGCGTGCGCACCCGTGATGCTCGCGTCGGCAAGCGCAGCGCGGGCGACCAAGGGGCCCAGGCTCGCGAGCAGCCAGGTGAGGGCAGTGCGACGGGACGAAAAGTGCAGCACGGGAGGTCGGCCGGAGCAGGCGATGGGCATGGGTGACGTGACTGCAGTGTACCCAGGCACCCCACGGACGCGATGGACGCCGCGGATCTGATCTGTCAGCGCGGTGAGATTCCCGGCTGCTGACGTCCGCCCGTGCGCGCAACGACGCACGCAAAATGCCGCAATCCGATGCGCAGCGCCCAATACCGCATGCGATGCGGCAGAATATGTTTCGCTCTGCCCACACAAGCTGCAGGGTGCAGCCGCTGTCATCCGCGTCAAAGGGTCGGCAGTCCCACTCTCGCGAGTCAAGAATCCGTCGAATGTAAGGAGTAGGAACGTGTCCGATCCAACGTCGTGGGCGTCCATGTTGCGCGTATTCGCGGCACTGGTGCTGGTGCTTGGAATATTTTTCGTTGTTTTACGGGTACTTAAGCGGGCACAACCAGGCCTTGTGGGGGGGCGTTCGGACTTCCGTGTCGTGGCAACGCTGATGATTTCGGCGCGGGAACGACTCTTGCTTCTACAGGTGGGCGAGCAGCAGATCCTGGTGGGCACCGGCCCACAGGGGCTGCGGACCCTGCACGTGTTGCCCCAGCCGTTGGGACCGCAAAAGATCGAGTCGAGCCCGGCGTTCGCGGACTGGCTGCGTCGGGCAATGAGTCGAAACGAGCGAGAAGAACGAAGTCCATGAGTGCGTTGCGCGCCAAACCTTTAGCGATCTTTCTTGGCATCGCGCTGCTGCTGCCGATCGGGGCGCACGCAGCGGGATTGCCAGCCTTCACCAGCACGCCGGCGGCGGGGGGAGGCACCCAGTACAGCCTGAACCTGCAAACCTTGCTGTTCATGACGGTGCTGACGTTCCTGCCCGCCATGATTTTGATGATGAGTGCGTTCACACGGATCGTGATCGTGCTGTCCCTGCTGAAACAGGCACTGGGAACGACCACGGTGCCGCCATCGCAGGTCATCGTCGGGCTGTCGTTGTTTCTGACCTTTTTCGTTATGAGCCCGGTGCTCGACAAGGTCAACGACGTGGCGGTCAAACCCTTGATGAGCGACCAGATCAACCTGACCCAGGCGCTGGAGGCGGGTGCCGGCCCGCTGAAGACCTTCATGATGCATCAAACCCGCAAGGATGACCTTGCGCTGTTCGTGCGGATTTCCGGTCACAAGGCCCTGGCGACGCCGCAGGATGTGCCGCTGAGCCTGTTGGTGCCGGCGTTCGTGACGTCCGAGCTCAAGACCGCGTTTCAGATCGGCTTCATTATTTTCATTCCATTTCTGATCATCGATATGGTGGTGGCGACCGTCCTGATGTCGATGGGGATGATGATGTTGTCACCCGTGACGGTGTCATTCCCGATCAAGTTGATGCTGTTCGTGCTGGTCAACGGATGGGACTTGATCATCGGCTCCCTGGTACAGAGTTTCGTACGTTGAAGGATCGACCATGAGTCCTGAAGCCATTACTTCGCTGGGGCAGCATGCCCTCTGGATCACGTTTCTCGTGGCCGCGCCGGTGCTCGGCATGGCTCTCGTGTCAGGGTTGCTGGTGAGCTTGCTGCAAGCGGCGACGCAATTGAACGAAATGACCCTGAGTTTCGTGCCCAAGGCGGTTGCCATTTCCCTGACGCTGGTGGTCGTGGGACCATGGATGCTGCACATCATGATGGATTACACGACGCAGCTGTTTCAGAGCATTCCGCAATTGTTGACGTCATGATCAATTTCACGGCATTGCAGGTCGAGCAATGGATCGGAGCCTTTTTCTGGCCTTTCCTGCGCGTGCTTGCCTTGCTCGCAACGGCACCGATGTTCGGTGCCACCGAAATTACGATGCAGATCCGTCTCGGACTGTCGGTGCTGGTCGCGATCGCTTTGGCGCCCGCGCTGCCGGCGATGCCACCCGTGGAGTTCGGCAGCGTGCTGGGCTGGACGCTGGTGCTGCAGCAGTTGCTGATCGGTGGCGTCATCGGCCTGTCCATGGCGCTGATTCTGAGCGTGGTGCAGTTCGCTGGCAGTGTGATCAGTCTTCAAATGGGGCTGGGGTTTTCGACGTTGTTCGATCCCATCCAGGGCGTGCAGGTCACGTCGTTGGCGAGTTTCCTGAACCTGATCACGACCCTGCTGTTCCTTTCACTGAATGGGCATTTGCTGCTGCTGGCCGTGCTGGCGCGCAGTTTCACCATGTTGCCGGTTTCGGCGACGATCGGGATCGACGCACAAAGCTGGCATGCCCTCGCGCTGGAAGGCACGGCTCTGTTCAGCCTCGGCGTCGCGCTCGCAGCGCCCGCAGTGGCCATTCTGCTGATCGCCAACCTGGGTCTGGGCGCGCTGAGCAAACTTGCGCCGCAGTTGAATTTGTTTGCAATCGGCTTTCCCCTGTTTCTAGCCTTTGGTTTTTTCGCGATGTACTTGTTGGTGCCGGTGTTGCAAAGCGTGGTGCGCCACGTCGTCGAAATCGGTATTGACCTTTCCACCAGCCTGCTGCGGCAGGCGGCCCACGGAGCTTGAGCCATGGCCGAGGACAGTGGACCAGACAAGGAATTACCGGCCTCAGCGAAACGGCAGCAACAGGCGCGGGACAAGGGTCAGGTTTCGCGCTCGCGCGACCTCACGGGCAGCTTGCTGCTCTTCGGAACCGCATTGGCCCTGAGCAAGGGTGGTCCATGGATCGTCGAGCGAGCGGCACGCATGCTCAAGGCGGGTTTGACCTTTCCGGCTGGCGCGGCACGCGAAGCGGACCAGATGTTGCCGTTCGTCGGACACGTCGCTGAACTTGGCGTGCTCCTGCTGCTGCCATTGATGACGCTCGGCGTGGTGCTGAGCATCGT
>DAICZP010000018.1 GCA_027311065.1 Thiomonas sp.
GGTTCCAGGGTAGATGGCTGTCAGCATCGGGGGCTCGGAGAAAAGGTGTTTTGTGCGCCGCGCAAGTTTAGCTGGTCTCGGTCTCCCGGCGCAGCAATGCATAGTGCACTGCGCCGGCGCGCGCCTGGCGCAGCAGGGACCATTCGCGCGCGCCACCCCAAGCCTGCAGTTGCGCCGCATCGGGGGCCTCGAGATAGACCAGCCCGCCCGGGCGCAACAGGCGGCTGGCTTGGGCAAGGGCGCGTGCATGCAGGCCGGCGTCGGCCGCTGCATACGGCGGATCGATGAATACGAGGTCGTATGCCTGCGCCGCGAGCCGGGAGCTGAACTGGATGGCGTCGGCGGCATGCACCTGCACCATGTCGGCGCCGAGGCGGTCGCGGTTGGCCTGCAGGGTTCGCGCCAGTCGGGAGTCGCGTTCAACCATGTCGACCGCCGCCGCGCCGCGCGATGCCGCCTCCAGCCCGAGCGCGCCGCTTCCGGCGAACATGTCGAGGCAGCGCCAGCCGGACAAGTCCTGTCCGAGCCAGTTGAACAATGTTTCGCGTACGCGGTCGGGAGTGGGGCGCAGTCCGGACACGTCAGCCACCGGGAGCTTGCTGCGCTTGAATCGTCCGCCGATGATGCGCACGACGCCTGGCCCCGACGGCACGCGCCCGGGAACGGGCGGTCGGGACGGTGCGGGGCGTGCCGGACGTTGCATGTGATCGGGGATCGTCAGAGAGGTTGCAAGCCGTCGAAGCATAGCGCGCACGCATGACCGGCGTGCCGTGGGCGACAATATCCCATTGCGCCTCGCACTCGCGCGGCGACACCCGATTGCACGCCATGTTCAGATTCTTCAAACGCAAGTCTTCCGCGCCAGACCCGCAACCGGACCTGGAAAGCGTTGCGGCGACTCCCGCGGGGGTCGTACCCGATGCCGCCCCCGCGCAGCCCGATGCGCCAACCGGTTGGTTCGCGCGGTTGCGGCACGGACTGCGCAAGACAGGGGCCGGCATTTCCGGATTGTTTGGAGGCGGCAGCGTCGACGAAACCCTGTTCGAAGAACTTGAATCGGCGCTGATCATGGCGGACGCCGGCATGCCGGCCACCCGCCACGTCCTCGACACACTGCGGCGCGCTGTGCGCGCCAGCGGGGCGCAAACGCCGCAGGAGGTGAAATCCCTGCTGCGTGACGTCCTCGCAACCTTGCTCGCGCCCCTGGAAAAGACGTTGGACATCGGGCGCTCGACCCCGACGGTGATCATGATGGTGGGGGTCAATGGCGCTGGCAAGACGACCGGCATCGGCAAGCTCACGCGCCATCTTCAACACGCGGGCTGCCAGGTCCTGCTCGCGGCGGGGGATACGTTTCGCGCCGCCGCGCGTGAACAGCTCGCGGCCTGGGGGGAGCGCAATGCCGTGCAGGTCATCTCGCAGCAGGGCGGGGACCCGGCGGCGGTTGCGTTCGACGCCGTCAGCGCCGGCCGCGCGCGTGGTGCCGATGTCGTCATTATCGACACGGCGGGGCGCCTTCCCACGCAGCTGCATCTCATGGAGGAGCTGCGCAAAGTCAAGCGGGTGCTTGGCAAGGCCATGGAGGGTGCGCCGCACGAGGCGCTGCTGGTGATCGACGCGACCAATGGCCAGAATGCCCTGGCGCAGTTACGGGCGTTCGATGATGCCATCGGACTGACCGGCATCATCCTGACCAAGCTCGACGGCAGCGCCAAGGGTGGGGTGATCGCGGCCATCGCCCGGGAGCGCCCGGTGCCGATCTATTTCATCGGCGTCGGCGAATCGCTCGAAGACCTCCAGACCTTCGATGCGCGGGCGTTCGCGCGGGCGCTGGTGGACGAAGAGGCAGTATGAGCGAACGTCCTCCCGCGCCCGATGCGCAGCCGGTGGGCGCTGCCCTGCCGCACTGGCGCCCACCGCCGCGTCCGGCCCACGCACCAATGCGCGGACGTTACGCCGTGCTGGAGCCGCTGCGGGGCACGCATGGGGCATCACTTTGGCGGGCGTTTGCGCGCGACACTGACGGATCGACGTGGACGTACCTTCCAGACGGCCCCTTCCGCGAGCCTGGTGCATTCGCCGCACTGGTTGATGCACGCGTGGCGTCGGCCGATCCGATGTTTTTCGCCGTGCTGCGTGACGGCCAGGCCTGTGGCATGGCCAGTTTCCTGCGTATCGATCCGCGCAATGGTTGCGTCGAAATCGGTCACCTGGCGTTCGCCCCGGAACTGCAGCGCACCCCCGCCGCGACCGAGGCCCTGCATCTGATGCTGGCGCACGTGTTCGCGATTGGCTACCGACGGGTGGAGTGGAAATGCAATGCCCTGAACGCACCGTCGCGCCGCGCCGCCGTGCGCCTGGGTTTTACCTACGAGGGGACGTTCAGGCAGGCGGCAGTCGTGAAGGGGCACAACCGCGATACGTCCTGGTACGCAATGCTCGATCACGAATGGCCCGCGCGCCAGGCGGCACAGCGCCAGTGGCTCGCGCCTGCGAACTTCGGTCCGGATGGCGCACAAGTCCTGGCGCTGAGCGCGCTGACCGCGCTGAGCGCTGGCGGCGAGGGCATCCTCCCCTAGGAAATGCTGTTTTGTTGCGCCAGCGCAGGGAACTTTTCCGGGGCTTAGCACTCTCATGACCTGAGTGCTAAAATGTGTCATGGATAAGGAGGAGTACGCACATGCTTGAAGGTGTTCTCACCCTGCAAGGCGCTGATACCCAGGACGCCTACGCGGTTGGTTTTCCGTCCCAGGTGCCAAGCCTCGGGAATCTGGAGTCCTACATCGCTGCCGTGAATCGCATGCCCATGCTCAGCAATGAGGAAGAGCGCCATCTCGCCCATGCCTGGCGTGAGCGCCAGGACCGCGACGCGGCGGGGAAACTCGTGCTCTCGCATCTGCGCGTGGTGGTGTCGGTGGCGCGCCGTTATCTCGGCTATGGGCTTCCGCATGCCGACCTGATCCAGGAAGGCAACATCGGGTTGATGAAGGCGGTGCGCCGGTTTGATCCCGGGCAGGGCGTGCGCCTGGTGAGCTACGCGCTGCACTGGATCAAGGCCGAGATCCACGAGTACATTCTCCGCAATTGGCGCCTGGTCAAGGTCGCGACCACCAAGGCGCAGCGAAAATTGTTCTTCAATCTGCGTTCGATGAAGCAGGAGTTCGACGGCTTCCACGATGCCGAAATCGATGCCGTCGCGCGTGAGCTCAATGTCAAGCGCACCGATGTGATCGAGATGGAGCAGCGCATGACCGGCGCTGATGTGTCGATGCAGCCGGTTGGCGACGATGGTGGCGAGTCATTCGGGCCTGGCGCGTATCTGTCGGACCGTGGTGACGAGCCCGACGCGGTGCTCGAGGCGCGCGGGCGTGAGCAGCTGCAGACGCACGGCCTGGCGCAGGCTCTCGAGGGGCTTGATGCGCGCAGCCGCAGCATCGTCGAGCAGCGTTGGCTGGCGGTTGCCGATGACGGCAGTGGCGGCAAGACCCTGCACGAGCTGGCAGCGGAATATGGGGTGTCGGCCGAGCGTATCCGGCAGATCGAAGTCGCCGCCATGAAGAAGATGCGCAAAGCGCTCGCTGCCTACGCCTGAACGTCGGTCGAGAAAAAGCCGCCGCGAGGCGGTTTTTTTTTCGACTTTCGTCAATGTGCGCGTCGATCATGCTGGTTACCACTAGATGCAGTCGGCGCTGCCAGCCCGCATACTCCTGGCACTAAATCGAAATGCCAGGGCCATCGGTCTGGACACCACCAGGCGGCGCGTGCGGCGCCCGCGCGATGGCGTTGCCTGCATCCACCATCTTTCGAATGCATTTGCGGGTCTTGCACCCGCTTCCCACCCCGAGGAGTTTCCCCCATGCTTCAACCCGCCAAGCTTTGTTGCAATGCGCTGGCGCGCACCGTCGTCATCGTCGCATTGGCTGGCGCGACCAGTCTGGCGCAAGCGGCCGATCCGGTGTTGATGTCGCCGCAGTGGGCGCAGAATTTCTGCGAGGCATGGAATCACACCCCCGCGCTTGCTGACGGGCTTGCAGGCGAATGGTTGCATGACGACAAGGGTCGCGGCTACAAAATCATCGAGATGTATCGCTCGGACTGTGGCAAGAAGTCCATGGTCGAGCTCAAGATCGTGCCGAAGGACGGCAAGGCCGCGTGCGCGGCTGGCGGCACGGCATCTCTGGCGCCGGATTTCGGTGTCGATTTCCTGATGTACGCCGACACTGCCGATTGGGAGTCGATGGGCAACGGCAGCCCCGGCCCGATGTGGGCGATGATGAGCGGCAAGCTGCAGTTCCAGGGACCGAAAATGGTTGCCATGCGCGCCATCGAGCCCTTCAAAAGCTTCCTGCGGCTCGTGGGCAAGGTTGCTTACGATGCCAGGACCTGTCCATCGGGCGCCGTGCAAACCAGCGCAGCACGGTAAGGTCGTGTGCGTGGCGACGGCGGTGGACGCTGCCGCCGCGCCGTTGGCCGGTTCGCGTCACACGCGCGGCTCGTCTGCACGCCCGTCAGCACCTCAGAGCAGAACGATATCGAACTGGTGCTGGCCGAAACCAGGTTCGGCCCGCAGTGCGATGGGCTTGCCGATGAAGTCGGACAGTTCGGCAAGGTGGGTGCTTTCCTCCTCGAGAAACAGATCGACCACCGCGTTGGAGGCGACGATGCGGAACTCTCGCGGATTGAACTGCTTGGCCTCCCGAAGGATTTCGCGCAAGATGTCGTAACAGGCCGTGCGCGCCGTCTTCACCTGGCCTTGGCCATGGCAGGCCGGGCAGGGCTCGCACAGCATGTGCGCAAGGGATTCGCGGGTGCGTTTCCTGGTCATCTCGACCAGCCCGAGTTGCGAAAAGCCGTTGACCGTGACCTTGACGTGGTCGCGCTGCAGCGCGCGTTTGAGTTCATCGAGCACCGCCGCGCGGTGCTGGAGATTGGCCATGTCGATGAAGTCGAGCAGGATGATTCCGCCAAGGTTGCGCAGCCGGAGTTGACGCGCGATGGCTTGCGAGGCTTCCAGGTTGGTCTTGAAGACGGTGTCATCGAAATTGCGGGCACCGACGAATCCTCCGGTGTTGACGTCCACCGTGGTCATCGCCTCGGTCTGGTCGATGATGAGATATCCCCCCGACTTCAAATCGACACGGCGCCCCAGGGCTTTTTCAATTTCCTCGTCGACGTTATAGAGCTCGAATAGCGGTCGTTCGCCACGATACAGCTGCAGTCTGTCGACGACGGAGGGCATGTAATCAGTGGCGAATTCGCGCAGACGCTCAAAGTTTTCACGCGAGTCAACCTGAATCACACGCGTGGCGTCTGTGACCAGATCACGCAGCACACGTTGCGCCAGACTGAGCTCCTGGTAGAGCAGCGCCGGTGCACGCGCATCCCGGACGCGCTGGTTCAGGGCCGTCCAGGTCTTGCGCAAATAAGCGATGTCTTCGCGCAATTGCGCGTCGCCTGCATCTTCGGCGTTGGTGCGCACGATGAAACCCATGCTTGCGTGTGCATCATGTTCCTGTGCCAGCTCGGCAACGCGTTGGCGCAGACTGTCGCGCAACGCCGGATCATCGATTTTCTGCGACACGCCGATGTGATCGTCCTGCGGCAGGTGCACCAGCAAACGCCCGGCAAGGCTGATCTGGGTCGACAACCGGGCGCCCTTCGCACCGATGGGATCCTTGATCACCTGAACCAGGAGCGATTGCCCTTCGAACACCAGTTTTTCGATCGGAATCTGCACCGACGTCGTGGTGTGCGCGGCCATGCGCTGCCACAGGTCAGCCACGTGCAGGAAGGCCGCGCGTTCGAGCCCGATGTCGACAAAAGCAGACTGCATGCCAGGGAGAACCCGGGCGACTTTTCCCAGGTAAACGTTTCCCGCCAGCCCGCGTTCGAGGGTTCGCTCGATGTGTATTTCCTGCACTGCCGCGTGGGATACCAATGCAACGCGGGTCTCCTGGGGAGTGATATTGACCAGGAGGTCTTCCTGCATTGCGCCGTGGTTCATGGTCATACGCCAGCTTGCCTCAGGAGTTGTGTTGTCTCATACAGGGGCAGGCCCATGATGCCAGAGTAGCTTCCTGTGATGCGGGAAATGAAGCAGGCAGCGCGGCCCTGGATGCCGTAGCCTCCGGCCTTGCCGAAAGGCTCACCGCTCGCCACGTAGGCTTCCCGCTGCGCGGCGTCGATCGCATCCATTCGGACCTGACTGATGCTCAGAGAGCTTGCAACTTCGCGCTCCCATGCCACGGCGACGGCCGTCAGGACACGGTGACTGCGCCCGCTCAGCGATGCAAGCATGCCGAGGGCTTGCGCGTGGTTGACTGGTTTGCCCAGGATACGGCGTCCCAGCGCCACCGTGGTGTCGGCGCACAGCACCGGCGCCGGGGGAAGGCCGTGGCGCTGCATCCGTGCGCGTGCGGCGTCCAGTTTCAGCAGCGTGACCCGGACCACATAGGCGGCGGGGGGTTCGCCGCGCAGCGGCACTTCGAGCGCCTCGGCGTCCTCGTCGGGCCCCGGCGCGAGCAGCGTGAAGTCGACGCCGATCTGCCGGAGCAATTCCTGGCGTCGGGGGCTGGCGGAGGCGAGATACAGCGATGGTTCAGCGGTCATGGAGGGGGCGCGTGGCGACAGTGGTCGATCATAGCCGGCGCGCGCGCCGGCGGTGGCACAATGCACGGTCGCATCAACCGGGCCCGCGTCGATGGCTGTCCTTACCTGTTCTGATCTGAGTCTTGCCTTTGGCCACGTGGCCTTGCTGGACCACGCCGCGTTCTCCCTCGAGGCCGGGGAGCGCGTCGGTCTCATCGGGCGTAATGGATCGGGAAAATCGTCGCTCCTGCGGATCCTGGCCGGCCTGGAGCAGCCCGACGATGGCGCCGTCCAGATGCAGCAGGGCGTACGTCAGGTGTTCGTGGCCCAGGAGGCGGCATTCGCATCCGACGCCCTGGTGTTCGACATCGTCTCCGAAGGTGTCGCCGAGGCGCGCGACTTGCGCGCGCGCTACGAAGTCCATGCCCCGGGCGATGACCTTGATGCGTTGCAGACACGTCTGGAGCTGCTCGATGGCTGGAACTGGGAGCAGCGCGTCACGCAGACGCTGCAGCGTCTGCATCTGGATGGTGCGGCGCGCGCGGGCGACCTCTCGGGTGGGTTGCACAAACGCGTCGCACTGGCGCGGGCCCTGGTGGCCGCGCCCGACCTGCTGTTGCTGGACGAACCGACCAACCACCTCGATCTGGACGCCATCCGCTGGCTCGAGGACCTGCTGGTGGGGTTCCGGGGCGGGGTCGTCCTGGTCACCCATGACCGCGCCTTCCTCGACGCGGTTTCCACCCGTATCGTCGAACTGGATCGGGGGATTCTGCGCAGTTATCCAGGACGGTTCAGCGCCTTCGAGGCGCGCAAGGCGCAGGAGCTTGCGGACGAGTCGCTGGCATGGGCGCGCGAGGACAAGCTCCTGGCGCAGGAGGAGGTCTGGATCCGCAAGGGGGTCGAGGCGCGGCGCACACGCAGCGTCGGCCGCGTGCAGCGACTCCAGGCCTTGCGCGCGCAGCGGGCGGCGCGCCGCGACGTGCTCGGACGGGTGCGTCTGGATGTCGATCGGGGGGATGCCGGTGGACGCATCGTCGCCGACCTGCAGCATGTCGGCAAGCGCTTCGGCGACCGCGAGATCGTGCGTGATTTCTCCGCCACGATTCTGCGCGGTGACAAAGTGGGAATCATCGGGCCAAATGGTGCCGGGAAGACCACGCTGCTCAAGCTCATTCTCGGCGAACTCGAGCCCGACGCGGGCTCGGTGCGCCTCGGCAGCCGGATGCAGGTGGCGTACTTCGATCAGATGCGCGCCGCGCTCGACCCCGACGCCACCTTGGCAGACACCATCAGCCCGGGCAGCGAGTGGATCGAGATCGGCGGTACGCGCAAGCACGTGATGAGCTATCTCGGCGACTTTCTGTTTGCCCCGGCGCGCGCCAACGCCCCCGTGCGTTCGCTGTCCGGAGGGGAGCGCAACCGGTTGTTGCTCGCCCGGTTGTTTGCGCGTCCGGCGAACCTGCTCGTGCTGGATGAACCCACCAACGACCTGGACATCGAGACCCTGGAGTTGCTGGAGCAGCTGCTGCAGGAATTTCCCGGGACGGTGTTCCTGGTCAGTCACGATCGCCGCTTCCTCGACAACGTCGTGACCAGCACGATCGTGTCCGAGTCCACGCCCGCAACCCCCGGCCTGTGGCGCGAATACGAAGGAGGCGTCGAGGATTGGTTGCGGCAGTCGATGCGTGCCGGGCTCCCCTCGGGGGCGAAACCCGAGCGCGCCGAATCCGCGCGGCAGGCGGCCGCGTCGGCACCGATGGCGGCGCGTCGCAAGCTCAGCTACAAGGAGCAGCGCGAACTGCAGGATCTTCCACGACGCATTGCAGAGCTCGAGGCCGAGCAGAAGTCGTTGGGGGCACGTTTGGCGGATCCGGTGTTGTACCGGGACGCGCCCCAGGAGATCGCCGCGCTGCAGGCGCGCTTTGGTGCCATCGACGAGGAATTGTCGCGCTTGCTGGAGCGCTGGGAAACGCTCGAGAATCCGTAGCGAACTCCGGGAATGACGCCGGCCGGTGTTCAGGCGCGGTGATAGGGGTGGCCGTTCAGCAGGGTGTGGGCACGATAGAGTTGCTCCGCCACCAGGACTCGCACCAGACCGTGGGGCAGTGTCAGGTCCGACAGGCGTCGTCGCGCGTCGGCGCGTTGTTTGATGCGTGGCGCCAGGCCGTCAGCTCCGCCGATCAGCAGCGCGACGTCGCGTCCGCCCTGACGCCAACGATCGAGTTCCCGCGCCAGCGACACCGACGTGAGGGGTTCCCCGTGTTCGTCAAGTGCGACCACGAATGCCCCCGGTGGCATCGCCGCGTCGATGCGCTGCGCCTCGCGCTCCATGACCACTTCAGCGCTGATGCTCGACCCGCGGGCCTCGGCGCGAATTTCCTTCAGGATCAGCGGCGTTTCCGGCGGAAGCCGCTTGGCGTAGTCGGAAAATGCCTCATCCACCCACCCCGGCATGCGCTGGCCAACTGCGACAAGCCACAGCTTCACGAATTCGCAGTCGTCTTTCGCGCCGCCGGCGCCTTGCGAGCCGGCTTCGCCGAGCCCACCGTCGATGTCCGCGATTTCGCGGCTGTCGCGCGTGGTGCACCGGTCTTCGACGCTGCCGATTTCACGGGTGTTTTCTTGACTGCCGCGCTCTTCGCCGCCGGTTTTTTCGAGACAGGCCGCGTCGTGGCTGCGCTCCTCGTGGCGGATCCCCTGGCGGGTGGCCGGGCGGCACCGGCCGTCGTCGCCGGGCCGGTCGGTGGCTGCAGGCTCTTGAGGTGCACGGTCTTGCCACCCCAGATGTCTTCGAGTTTGTAGTAGGCGCGAATGACCGGCTGCATGATGTGAACCACGGCATCGCCACAATCGACCAGCACCCACTCGCCGCTGGCGTCCCCCTCCGGGCTTTTCACCGTTCCGCCCGCATCCTTGACGCAGTCGCGCACGCTGGCCGCCAAGGCTCGGGTCTGGCGATTCGAGGTTCCGCTGGCGACGATCACGCGGTCGAAGAGGCTGGTCAATCCCTCGGTGTTGAAGACCTTGATGTCTTGCGCCTTCACGTTTTCCAGCGCATCGACGATGATGCGTTGCAGCTTGCGGATGTCCATTCGGTTTTTAGTGGTTGGAATAAAGGTGATGTTGTTCAATATAGCGCGCGACGCGGGCCGGGACGAGATCGTCCACGGTCAGGCCTTGCGCACATCTCGCGCGAATGCGCGTGGCCGAGATGTCGCGGAGTGGCATCTCGATCGTGCTGACTGTGCGCGCACGCGCGCCCAGCGCCGCCGCCAGATCGGCTGCAACCCGCCATGGCTCTCCCGGGCGGGGCGCCACTGCAAGGTCCGCCAGATCCAGAATGTGGGTCCAGTCCTTCCAGGTCGTGAAGTTCAGCAGTTGATCGGCTCCGAGCAGCAGCGTGAACCGGGCATCCGGGTGTCGCGCCCGCAACGTGTTGAGGGTGTCGATGGTGTAGCTGTTGCCAGCGCGCGTCAACTCGACATCGCAGAGTTCCAGGCCCTTCTCGCCCGATATCGCCAACGCCACCATGGCACGCCGGTGTTCGGGCGAGGCACCCAGCGACGCGCGTTGCCACGGCGTGCGCGCGGGCACGAGCCAGACGGCGTCGAGGCCGAGGGTGCGGCGTGCGGCATGCGCGAGTTCGAGATGCGCGCGGTGCACAGGGTCGAAGCTGCCGCCGAGCAGGCCGATGGCGGCGTCAGCCCTCATGCCCCCAACCTCACGCGCCGATCCAGTCGCGCGGAGGGAGGAAGTCCTCGTAAAGCCGGGCTTCCGGTGTCTCCGGTTCCGGATGCCAGTCGTAGCGCCATTGTGCCACCGGGGGCATGGACATCAGGATGGATTCGGTGCGCCCACCCGATTGCAGCCCGAACAGCGTACCCCTGTCCCACACCAGGTTGAACTCGACGTAACGACCGCGACGCAGCGCCTGAAACGCACGTTCACGTTCCCCGAACACCAGCGCGCGGCGGCGCTCGACGATGGGCATGTAGGCGCCGAGGAAGGCGTCGCCAACGGCACGCATCAACCTGAAGCCATCGTCAAAGTCCTGCCCGGTGTGGTCATCGAAAAAGATGCCACCGATGCCGCGGGCTTCCTTGCGATGCTTGAGGTAGAAATACATGTCGCACCACGCCTTGAAGCGGGGATGAAGCAGGGGATCGATGGCGTCGAGGGCCTGTTTGCAGCAGCGGTGAAAGTGGCGTGCATCGTCCTCGAATCCGTAATAGGGCGTGAGATCCATGCCACCACCGAACCACGCCACAGTTGGTCGACCCTCGGGGCGTGCGATGAGCATGCGTACATTCAGGTGCACGGTTGGCACGAACGGGTTGCGCGGATGCAGCACCAGGGAAACGCCCATCGCGTCGAATGGCGCGCCGGCCAGTTCTGGTCGGTGCTGTGTCGCCGATGGCGGAAGGTGGCGGCCGCGCACCGACGAAAAATTGCAGCCGCCGCGTTCGAACAGGTTTCCCTCCTCGATCACACTGGTTGCGCCGTCCCCTTGCAAGTCGTCTCCCGGTGGTCTGGTCCAGAGCTCGCGACGAAACGCCACGCCGTCAGCCGCCTCCAGGGCCTCGAGGATCCGGCCCTGCAGGCCGAGCAGATAGGAACGGACGTCGGTGTGCATCGGGGTCGCGCGAATGGGGTCAGGCGTGCGGGGCGCAAGGCCCCGGGGTGAACATCGGATGATCAGCGCTGCGCGACGCGCACGTGGTGGCGGGCGGACGCGCGCATGGTGGCGCGCAATCCGTGGATGCGCCGGGTCTTGAATCGGGTCGACGCCACCACCACATGCCGCGCGTGCCGCAGATGCACGGCATGGCGGACATGTCGGGAGGCCACGAGCACGCGACGGCCACGATGGGCAGGCGCACGCCTGCTTGCGCGCGGCGGGGTATGGACAAACACCACCACCATGGCATGTCGCTTGAAGTGCGTCGATGGGCCGACGTGGTTCCAGCGGGCGACTTCGTCCGCGCGCAGGTGGAAGCGACGCGCGATGCTGGCGGGTGTATCGCGCAGTCCGGCGCGCACGTGCAGCCTCCGGCCAGGTGGACGCGCTGGCGCGAGCGCAAGCACGGCGTTTTGCGCGACATTGGCGCTGACGTCGCGGTCGTCCTCCGGGGACTTCGGGATCAGCAGCGTCGACCCGGCCTTCACCAGGGTGCGCGGCGGAATGCCATTGACGCCGCGCAGGGTCGCCTCGCTGAGGTGCAGGGTCCGGGCCAGTTCCGAGGGTGAGGTGGTGGCGCGCACGGTGTATGCGGTCCAACTGGCAAGCGGCGCGTCGCGGGAGGCAAGGGCCTGTTCGAACGCCGTCGCATTGTCGTAGGGAAGCAGCAGACGCGGCTTGGTGGCAGCCAGGATCACCGGCTTGCGGAACGAGGGATTCAGCGCGCGGAATTCACCGACGGAGATGTTGGCGAGCCTGGCAGCGACGTCCACATCGATGTCCTGCTGCACCGTGAGGATCTTGAAATAAGGATGATCCGGGATATCAGGCAGCGTGATGCCGTATTTTGCCGGGTTTTCGATGATGTCCTTCACCGCTTGCAGCTTCGGGTAATAGTTCCGCGTCTCGGCCGGCATGTTCAGGCTGGCGTAGTCGGTTGGAAGTCCGCGCGCCTGGTTGGCGGCGACCGCCCGCTGCACGCCGCCTTCGCCCCAGTTGTAGGCTGCCAGGGCCAGTTGCCAGTCGCCGAACATGGCATGCAGCTTGGTCAGGTAGTCCAGGGCCGCACGCGTCGAAGCCAGCACGTCACGACGCCCATCCTGGAACATGGTCTGCTGCAGGTTGTAGTGCTTCCCGGTGCTGGGAATGAACTGCCACATGCCGGAGGCTTTCGCGGTCGACAGCGCATCAGGATTGAACGCGCTTTCGACGAACGGCAGCAATGCCAGCTCCGTGGGCAGCCCGCGTCGCTGCACTTCCTGGAGGATGTAGAACATGTACTTGCGCGAGCGCTCGGTCATCCGTGCGACATAGTCCGGACGCGCGCTGTACCACTGGATCCATTGCTCGACATACGGCGTCATCCTGGGGTCTTGCATGTCGGGCACGGCAAACCCGGCGCGAACACGTTCCCAGATGTTTCCGTAGTGCACCTCCGCGTCGTTGGCCGCCTGTGCCGCGGCGCGCAGTTCCATCGCATCATCGGCGTCGATCTGCTCCTGGTTCGGCGGAGTCGGGGACCCGGCGACCTCGGTCCGTGGCGCTGCATCCGTGGTGGAGGAGGTGGTTGCTGCGGCGCCGGCCCGTGCGCCGGAGGACTGCGGGGTGATCGCGCAACCCGCCATCGCGCCCAGAGCAATGGCAAGCGCCCAGATTCTCAGTCCTCGCAAATCCACCATCCTGTCAGTCTCCAACGCAACTCAACATTGATCTTTCCACCCGCGCAGCCAGGCAAATGCTTCAACCCGGTCCACAGGAAGTCGTCCCGCACGCATCGCAAGCGACTGCCGGACGGCATCGGTATGCACACGCAAAAACGGGTTTACCAGCAACTCCTGCCCGATCGTACCCGGCAGCGTGGGCGCATCGTCCGCCCGTCGTTGCTCGCACCATGTCGTGTACGACGCCATGTCTGCGTTCTCCGGTTCAACCCGCCGCGCGAATTGTAGATTGCTCAGCGTGTACTCATGCGCGCAATGCACTTTCGTATGTGCGGGCAATGCCGCCAGACGTTCGAGCGAGCCCAGCATTTGCGCCGGCGAGCCCTCGAACAGGCGTCCGCACCCGGCGGAGAACAAAGTGTCTCCGCAAAACAGGGCATCAGCGCCTGCGTAGGCAACGTGGCCCAGGGTGTGACCGGGAACATGCATCACCTCGAACATGACATCCATGCCGGGGGGCTGGATGCGGTCACCGTCGCGCACCGCATGCGTGCGGCCGGGGATCGGCTCATCCGCGGGACCCCAGACCGGGACCCGTTGACGGTCCAGCAGCGGGACGATGCCATCCGTGTGGTCGCGGTGGTGGTGGGTGACTAGAATGCCTGCAAGTTGCAGGCCCTGTGACTCGCAGGCCGCCACGACCGGCGCGGCAGCCCCCGGATCCACGACCAGCGCCCGGCGCCCGTCGTGAACCAGCCAGAGATAGTTATCGCGAAAAGCGCGCAGCGCGACGATATGCATGTAAGCCCCGAGGTCAGCGCGAGTATAGGTCTCCACGACTGGTTGCAGACTCCGCCGGGGAAGTATGTTCTCGCCTGGGAGCAGGCGCAGGTGGACCGCGCCGTTTCCGACATCTTTGGCTTCCACGCGCTGCAGCTTGGCTGCGCACCGCTACGGGCACTGCATCACAACCGCATGCCGCATCAGTGGCTGGCGTGCGAGAACGCCGGGGCAGCGTCGCACACGGATTGCGCCCTGGCGTGCGATTTCACCGACTTGCCGTTCGCCACGCAGAGCCTGGATCTTGTCGTGCTTCCGCATGCCCTCGAGCTTGTATCCGACCCCCACGCGTGTCTGCGCGAGGTGGATCGGGTTCTGGTGGCCGGAGGGTACGTGGTGATCACGGGCTTCAATGCGTTCAGCTTGTGGGGCGCGCGGCAGGCGCTGGCGCGCATCGGCGCTTCGATGGTGCTGCCACAGCATGGTGAACTGATTTCGCCGCGTCGTGTACGTGATTGGTTCAAGCTCCTGAGCTTCGAGGTCACGGCAGGGCGCTATGGCTGTTACCGTCCTGCGGTGCGCACGCAGTCCTGGCTCGATCGCTGGAATTTTCTCGAGAAGGCAGGCGACCGCTGGTGGCCGGTGTTCGGTGCCGCCTATGTGATGGTCGCCACCAAGCGCGTGCGCTCGATGCGTCTCGTCGGGCGCGCCTGGTCGGGCCAGGCGCGCAAGGCGCGTGTGGCGCCGCCCGTCGCACACGGGCGGCATGTCCCTTTTTCAATGCAGGATCCCTCCTGATGACCAGTAAAACGATCGACGGTGCGCAAGGCACCGAAGCTGCAGCGCCGGCAACGCGGCATGTCGTGCGCGCCTACACCGACGGCGCGTGCCGCGGCAATCCCGGACCCGGGGGCTGGGGTGTGCTGCTCGAATCCCAGGGACGAAACAAGGAATTGTTTGGGGGTGAAACAGCCACCACCAACAACCGCATGGAGTTGATGGCGGCGATCATGGCGCTCGAGTCGTTGCGTGGTCCGTGCGAGGTCGAGCTGTTCACCGACTCCCAGTACGTCATGAAGGGCATCACCGAATGGATTGGAGGCTGGAAATCGCGGGGGTGGAAAACCGCGGATCGGCGTCCGGTCAAGAACGTCGACCTATGGATGCGCCTCGATCTGGCGCGGGCAGCGCACGCCGTACGTTGGAACTGGGTGCGCGGCCATCAAGGGCACCCGGGCAACGAAGCGGCGGACGTGCTGGCCAACCGCGGCGTCGACCAGATCCTGCGTTGACGGCCGTTCACGACAACAACCCCACCGCGCATTGCAAATCCGATGACACGTCAGATCATTCTCGACACCGAAACCACCGGCCTGAATCCGAACGCGGGCGACCGGATCATCGAAGTCGCTGCGGTCGAGCTGGTGCGGCGCCGACCCACGGGCGCGCACTTTCAGCGTTATGTCAACCCACAGCGTCCAAGTCACCCTGACGCGCTTCGGGTGCATGGGCTGACGGAAGAGTTCCTCGCCGACAAACCCTTATTCGGTCATGTCGTGGCGGATTTACTCGCGTTCGTCCGCGACGCCGAGATCATCATCCACAATGCGGCGTTCGACGTCGGCTTTCTCGACGCGGAGCTCGAGCGCCTGGGTCTGCCTCCGTTCGAGCAGCATTGCGGAGGGATCACCGATTCGCTGGCGCTGGCACGCGCGCAATTCCCCGGCAAGTTCAACAGCCTCGATGCGCTTTGCAAGCGCTTTGGCATCGACAACAGCAGGCGCACCGTGCACGGTGCGCTGCTCGACGCCGAACTCCTCGCCGAAGTCTATGTCTGGCTCACGCGCGGGCAGGACAGTCTTGCGATGGAACTCGATGCACCGCCGCAATCCCTGGATGCAGCCGGTGTCGATTTTGCCAGCGCGACACTGCCCCGGATCATGGCCACGCCGGAGGAGATCGGGCAGCACGAGGCGATTTTGCGCGCGCTTGAAAAATCGGCGGCGGACGGTTCGGTGTGGAAACCGTCTTCCCAAAATTGAGTTTTCTATGGCATAATTTGGGGCTTCGGGTGGTTAGCTCAGCGGTAGAGCACTGCCTTCACACGGCAGGGGCCACAGGTTCGATCCCTGTACCACCCACCAGACAGGCGTGCACGCAGGTGCGCCGAAGGCCGCAAGCCCCAGAGAAATCATGGACTTGCGGCTTTTTTCATGCGCGATTGGGTGTGGAAAGCCGCGTCCGTGGGTCTGGGCCCCGATCGGCGCAGCGCGAGTCAAACCGCGATATACAAAAATTTCGCATATTTCTTAAAAGTGCTTCACAAATTTTTGATCTTGCATGGATTTTTCCTGTTTGATACGCTTCGAAGCCAGGGCCGATAATTAAACAAATCATGCGCGACCGTTCAGGAATCACAACGTCATGCAGAGTGCTGGCATGGGCCGCGCTGACTGCAGCCCTGCTGGCTTGGTCAGCGGGAGAAGGGCGCGCCGCCGAAGCCATCGGTCACAAGACCGTGCACAAGCACGAGGCCGTGCACAAGCCCAGGCACAAGGTACTCCACCACCGCGGGCGGCACGTGACGCACCCCCTGCGTCACCATGTCGTGTTCCATGGGCACCGCAGCCACGCGGCAGTCCTGCATCGCCATGTCCATCGGGTGGCGCACGCTGTTCTCGCCCATCACACCGTGGCCAGGGGTGAGTCCATGCAGTTGCACGCGACCGATCGGCTGGATCCGCGGTCGGTGGCGCTGGTGGAGCAGGATCGTGCGCGTCTGATGCATGCGAAAGCGGTTGGATCGGTGGTGCCGGCGCCTGCGCAGGGGCGCATACCGGCGGTGCGCGACGTCTCGCTGGCGCCCGGGGTGGGTGACCCTGTGCCCCTGCGCTCGGGTTCGGCGCTGGTGATCGACGCGCGGACCAACCAGGTCCTGCTCAGCAAGAATGCAAATGAGGTGCGGCCGATCGCGTCGCTCACCAAGCTGATGACGGCGGCGGTGACGCTGGATGCGCATCTCCCCATGGATACCCCGATCGAGATCACCGATGCGGATATCGACACGCTCAAGTGGAGCAGTTCGCGGCTGCGGCCTGGGGTCATTCTGCCGCGCGAGGAGTTGCTCCGACTGGCGCTGATGTCATCCGAGAATCGCGCCGCGCATGCGCTCGCGCGAACCTATCCCGGCGGCATCACCGCATTCATCGCGGCGATGAACCGCAAGGCGCGATCGCTGGGCATGGATCACACCCACTACGAGGACCCTACCGGCCTGACGCCGCATAACGAATCCACGGCACACGATCTTGCCCTGCTGGTCAAGGATGTCCGCGGCTACCCCTTGATTCGCCAGTTTTCGACCGATCCCAAGGGCACGGTCCTTGCCGGGCGGCAGGAGCTTCAGTATCGCAACACCGATCATCTGATTTTCAATCGTGGCTGGGACATCCTGCTGCAGAAGACGGGCTATATCAATGAGGCGGGGCATTGCCTGGTGCTCAATACGGTGGTGCAGGGGCGCAACGTGATCGTCGTTCTCCTCGACGCCTGGGGCAAGTATTCGCATTTTGGTGACGCCGAGCGGATCCGCAACTGGATGCAGACGTCGGGTCGGACGCTGTTATCCCGCGTCGATGCCTTGCCCGATGCGCCCAGCGGCACCGCGGTTCGCGAGTGAGCGCAGGGACGCACGGCACTGCGCGTTCCGGAGGGATGGGGGTTTCGCGTCGGCCGTGCGACGTGGCGTTACGAGCGTCGCGCCACGCTGGCTGCTGGCTTGGGACGGTAACCGAGAGCGGCGGAAATCGTCGCGGCAGTGTCCACCACCTTCCCGAGCCAATCTTCGTGCAGACGGTCTGCCGGCGCAGATAGCGACAGGCCGGCAACGAGGCGCCCGCTGTCGTCGTAAATACCGGCTGCCATGCAACGCACCCCAAGCTCCAACTCCTCGTTGTCGCGTGCGTAGCCAAGTTGGCGGACGCGCACCAGTTCACTCTCGAGCTGCGACACATTCGTGATGCTGTTGCGTGTGTGCCCAACCAGTCCGGTGCGCAAGGCATAGGCCTTGACCCGCTGCGGATCTTCGCTGGCGAGAAAAAGCTTGCCCACCGAGGTCAGATGCAGGGGGGCGTGTCCACCCACCGTGCGCACCACCTGCATGCCCGAGCGCTCGCTGTAAGCGCGCTCGACATAGACGATTTCGTCACCCTGTCGGAGGCTGAGATTGACGGGTTGATGGGTGATGCGGTGCAGCTCGCGCATCGGGACGAGCGCGGCGTCGCGGACGTTGAGCCGGGCTTTGACCAGATTGCCGAGTTCCAGCAGTCGCATGCCGAGTTGATAGACGCCGGGCTCGCAGCGATCGATGAGGTGGCCGATGGCCAGATCGTTGAGGATGCGATGCGCCGTGGACGTGTGCAAACCAGTGCGCTCGGCGATCAGTTTGAGCGGCATTGGCTCTGCGTGCGATGCCAGCGCATCGAGGACGGCGAAAATGCGCGAGACGACCTGAATGGCCGGCTGATCGCGCATGGGCATTGGTTCTGAGCGTTTCACGAGGCCATTTTAGATGGCGAAACTACAAATTGCCATCTGAAAAATTGTCTCAACAACGCTAGAACTTGTAGCCTGCAAAGAAAAAGGCGACGTTTCCATTGTTCGGTGAACCATTGAATCTCGGCAGGAATGTTCCGTACAGCGTGAATTTTCCATAGCCGATCGATGCAGCTGGCAGCGCAATGGGAAATGGAAAGTTTCGCATGATGTCCGCGCGTGAGGTCACGGCCACGGTATAGCCGCCGCCGATGCGGAAATCACCAGCGAATGGATGCCAGTTCCATTGTTTGGCATAGCCCGCGATCGGCTCGGCGTTGTGATGCGAATCGGAAAAGACCATCGCATACACAAGCTCCTGATTGCCGCTCGCATCCTCGCGGTTGCGCGAGAAGCCGATGCCCCATCCACGGCTGTTCAGTGTTGCGCGCTTCGCGGCGGTGTAGGTGCCGGGATCATGCCATGTATAGCCGGGCACGAGCAGTTCGTTGCTGCCCTGGTCGTAGACGTTGTGCAGATGCTGCGAGACACGCGCGGCCCAGTTATTGATGCTGGAAAGGGGAGATGCCTGTGCAATCGGAGCCAACAATGCGGCGAACGCGCTCGATAGCGCGAGCTTCTGAATCGACATCATGGATGGGTGACGTTCGTATGAGGAACGGACGATTCTATCCAGCCATCCTTAAGCAAGATTTCATGCGGTATGAACTTGGACTTGTACGCCATTTTTTCACTTTCCGCGATCCAATATCCCAGGTACAGATACGGCAGGTCGAGATCCCTGGCGTGTGCGATTTGCCACAGGACGGCATACGTGCCGTAGCTGCTTCCCGGATCGTCGGGCTCGAAAAAGGTGTAAACGGCGGAAAGGCCGTCCGGCAGCACGTCCACGATGCTGACGATTTTGAGTGCGCCGTCCGGATGCGCGGCGTCCGGCGGGGTGCGGAACTCGATCAGACGGGTATTGACGCGACTTTCAAGCAGAAATTGTGTGTATTGGTCGATGCCGTCCTGATCCATGCCTCCTCCCGCATGCCGCCCCGCCTGGTAACGGAGGTACAGGGCATGGTGCTCGGCGAGAAACGTGGGGTTGAGCGCGCGGGTCAGCAGGTTGGCGTGGCGTGACCACGCGCGTCGCTGCGATCGGTCCGGCCGGAAGCGCGTCGTCAATACCCGCAGGGGAATACAGGCCTTGCAGTGTTCGCAATGCGGTCGATATGTGAACAGGCCACTGCGCCGAAAGCCGTCGGCGACGAGTTCGGCGTAGACCTCGGTCCTGATGAGGTGGCCGGGCGTGGCGACCTGCGATCGCGCCAGCCGCCCGGTCAGGTAGCTGCAGGGATAGCTGGCCGTCGTGTAGAACTGGAGCGCCGTGAATGGGATGGGAGCAGGGTGTGTCAAAGCCAGTGTGCGCAATCACGCTGCAACTGCGCCCAATCATACTGCCACGCGGCAGGGGCCGGCCGCTCCAGTGCCTCCTGCAGCTGGGTCTCGAATCGCGCTCTGGGCTGCGGCGTGGCACCCATGGAGGCGAGATGGGCCGTCTCCTGCTGGCAGTCGATCGGGCCGAGGCCGTTCGCGAGGCAGAACCCGCACAACGCCAGCAGGACGACCTTCGAGCCGTCTGCGACGCGCGTGAACATGGACTCTCCGAACACCATGCCCCCCATTGAAACGAGGTAAAGCCCGGCGATGCGTTGCCCCTCGCTCCAGAGCTCGACGCTGTGCGCCAGTCCGCGCGCATGCAGCGCGCCATAGGCGCGGAGGATGGATGGCCCGATCCAGGTGCCCCTGGTGCCGTCGCGCGGGGCTGCGCAATCCCGCATGGTGCCGGGGAAATCGGCGTCCATGCGCAGCGCGCAGCGCGTGTCGGACATCATGCGCCGGACACTTTGGCGCAGGGAGCGCGTGACGCGAAGCGAAGCCGGCTGAAGCACCATGCGCGGGTCCGGGCTCCACCACAGCGGTGGCTCGCCAGGCTCGAACCAGGGAAAGATGCCCCGCGCGTAAGCCCGGCACAGCGAATCCGCGGTCAACTCGCCTCCGATGGCCAGCAGGCCTGGATAGGGGGCCTCCGCCGGAAGCGCATATTCGATCGGAGGAAACGCGTCGTCGGCGCGCAAGCGGGTGAGAGTCCAGGTCATGGGCGGTCCGAGCAATCGCGAAACATTGGTGCGCTGATGGCACGCCGTGAGCGGCGTTGCGTTATTCTCCCCTCGACGAGCTACTCACGCATGGGCATGTGGTCATTGTCGCGATTGTGAAGCGCCCCGCAAACCCGTATCAAACAAGGAACTGACGAACCGATCATGACCATCTTTCAACTTGGTGTGCGGCATCCCGACATCGCGCCGGATGTCTTCGTGGCCGACACCGCGCGGGTCATCGGCGACGTCAAGCTTGGCGCCGGCGCCAGCGTGTGGTTTGGCGCGGTTCTGCGGGGTGACAACGAGCCTGTTGTCGTAGGCGCGGGCAGCAACGTGCAGGAAGGTGCCGTGTTGCATACCGATGCCGGCTTCCCGCTGACGGTCGGCGCCGGTGTCACGATCGGACACCAGGCGATGCTTCATGGTTGCACGGTCGGCGACGGAAGCCTGATCGGCATTCAGGCCGTGGTACTCAACGGCGCGCGCATCGGGCGTGACTGCCTGGTGGGTGCCGGCGCCGTGGTGACCGAGGGCAAGGAATTTCCGGATGGCAGTCTCATTCTTGGCGCGCCCGCCCGCGTCGTGCGCGCGCTGAGTGCGGAGCAAATTGAAGGGCTGCGGAGCAATGCACGAACATATGTGGAGAAAGGTGCCGAATTCTTGCGCGACTTGCGGGTGATCGATTGATGGGCGACGACGTGGCAGGGGAGGTCGCCGTTGCTGGAGACACCCTCCTGAAATTCATGCTTGGCGAGGGCAACGTGCGCGGTGTCGTGGTGCGCCTCGAGGACAGTTGGCGGGAAATGCAGCGGCGCCGTCATCACGATGGTGCGGTGCGGTCCCTGCTGGGCGAGATGACAGCGGCGTCGGCCTTGCTCGCGGGCAGCCTCAAGTTCGACGGCACGTTGGTGCTGCAGATCCAGGGTGATGGCCCGTTGCGCCTCGCGGTGGCGGAATGTCAGCCCGATTTCGGCCTGCGGGCCACCGCGCACGCGGAGGCGGGCGCCGAGGCAGCCCCTCATCTGGCCGCCCTCGCCAATGCACACGGGATGGGTCGCTGCGCGCTGACGCTCGATCCACGCGCGCGCAAGCCAGGTCAGACGCCATACCAGGGCATCGTCGCGCTCACGGACGACACCGGGCAGAGCCATACGGATCTCGCTGCCGTGCTCCGGCAGTATCTCGAGAAATCCGAGCAGATTCCTTCCTGGGTGATACTGGCCGCGGACGACGATCGGGCCTGCGGTCTGCTGGTGCAGCGCATGCCCGACGCCGGCGGAGGCTCGGCTGCCGGGCGGGAAAAAGTCGATGAGGATTTCGCCCGCGCCATGTATCTGGCGGCCACCCTTGGTCGCGCCGAGTTGTTGCGCGAGGCGCCGGAAGTCTTGCTGCGCCGCCTGTTCTGGGAGGAGTCTCCCAGAGTGTTCGAGCCGCGTACCCCGCATTTCCATTGCACCTGCTCGCGAGCACGCGTTGCGGACATGCTGCGCATGCTCGGACGCGATGAAGTGGAGTCGGTGCTGAAGGAGCGTGGCCAGGTCGATGTCGCCTGCGAATTCTGCGGCGCCGGCTACGCCTTCGATCTGGTGGACGCCGCGCAGCTTTTCAAGGCCGACATCGACCAGCCGCCAAGCCCGTCACACCCGCAGTGAACAGTCCCCCGGCCTGCCAGGCCGACCGCGTTCCGGCGGCGCAGCGGTCAGGGGCGCGCGTGCGCCACTGACCGCTGCAAGGGCGCTGCCGCGGATGCCACCGGCGGCAGTGGGCTGGAAGCGGGCAGGACCTGCACGAACACCTCGTCAGGCTTGATCATGCCCATGTCCCTGCGCGCTCGATCCTGGACCGCCTGCATGCCATCACGAAGGTCTCGCGCCTCGTCGGCGAGCGACTGATTGTGCGCGCGCGCATCCGCATTGCCCTGCTGTCGCGCCTGCAGTTGCGCGTGCATGCGACGCACTTCGCTCCAGCTGCGCGGGCCGAACCAGAGCGACCACTGCAGCAGGCCGAGCAGCGCCAGCAGCAGGACGGTCACCCAGCGCAGGTGGCGCATCGCCGGTCCGGGTGCTGGGTTCAGCGCAGGTTGTAAAAGGTCGCACGCCCCGAGAATCGCGCCACGTCTCCCAGATTTTCTTCGATACGAAGCAGCTGGTTGTACTTGGCGATGCGGTCCGAGCGCGACAACGATCCGGTCTTGATCTGCCCCGCATTCGAGGCCACGGCGATATCGGCGATGGTGGTGTCCTCGGTTTCACCCGAGCGGTGCGACACCACGGAGGTGTAGCCGGCACGCTTGGCCATCTCGATGGCCGCGAAGGTCTCGGTGAGGGTTCCGATCTGGTTGACCTTGATCAGGATCGAGTTGGCGATGCCTTGCGCGATTCCCTTCTTGAGAATTTCGGTGTTGGTGACGAAGAGATCGTCGCCAACGAGTTGCACCTTCCTGCCCAGAACGTCGGTCAGGTGCTTCCAGCCATCCCAATCCTGCTCTGCCAGTCCATCCTCGATGGATACGATCGGGTACTTGCCGATCCAGCTCTCGTAAAGGCCGACCATTTCGGCCGAGCTGAGCACCAGTCCTTCGCCTTCGAGGTGGTATTTGCCGTCCTTGTAGAACTCGCTGGACGCCGGATCGAGTGCGATGGCAATCTGCTCGCCGGGCTTGTAACCCGCTTTTTCAATGGCTTCGGTGATGAGTTGCAGCGCGGCTTCGTGGCTTGCCAGGTTCGGCGCGAAACCACCTTCGTCCCCCACCGTGGTGGGCATGCCCCGCTTGTGCAGGATGCCTTTCAACGCGTGGAACACTTCCGCGCCATAGCGCAGCGCTTCGCGAAAACTGGGCGCGCCCACAGGCATGATCATGAATTCCTGCATGTCCAGGCTGTTGTCGGCATGCGCGCCCCCATTGATGACATTCATCATCGGAACCGGCAGCTCACAGGCGGAAAAGCCACCCATGTATTGGTACAGCGGAACCCCCGCTTCCTCGGCAGCGGCTTTTGCCACCGCCATGCTCACCGCCAGCAGGGCGTTGGCCCCAAGGCGTGACTTGTTTGCCGTGCCGTCGAGTTCGATCAGGGTGCGATCGAGGAAGGACTGTTCCGAAGCGTCCAGCCCCATGACTGCTTCGGTGATTTCGGTGTTGATGTGCTCGACCGCGCGCAGCACGCCACGGCCCAGGTAGCGCTCCGGATTGGCGTCGCGCAGCTCGACTGCTTCGCGCGTGCCGGTAGATGCACCGGACGGCACCGCGGCGCGACCCAGAAAGCCGGTTTCCAGCACGACATCGCACTCCACAGTGGGGTTGCCGCGGCTGTCGAGAATTTCGCGCGCGTTCAGGTCGACGATTGCACTCATGGGTTCTCCAAAGTATGGGTTTCGTTGATGGTTTCGTGCTGTGGTCAGTCGGGTGTGACCGTGTCCGGACGCAGCCGGTCTTCCAGATATCCGCGGCGCTTGACCACGGTGTCCAGCGCGACGAGGTCTTCAAGAAATGCACCCATCAACGCCAAAGGCATGGCATTCGGGCCATCCGAGAGCGCCCGGTCCGGGTCAGGATGGGTCTCGGCGAAGATGCCGGCCACGCCGGCGGCGACGGCAGCACGTGCCAGCACCGGAACGAATTCGCGCTGTCCACCCGAGCGGTCACCCATTCCGCCTGGCTGCTGGACCGAGTGGGTTGCGTCGAACACGACAGGGCAGCCGGTGTCACGCATGATGGCCAGCCCCCGCATGTCGGACACCAGCGTGTTGTAGCCAAAGCTCACGCCCCGCTCGCAGACCATGATCTGGTTGTTCCCGGTCGCGCGCGCCTTGTCGACCACATTGCGCATGTCCCCAGGCGCCAGGAATTGGCCTTTCTTGATGTTGACCGGGCGGCCTTGACGCGCCACATTCTGGATGAAATTTGTCTGACGGCAGAGAAAAGCTGGGGTCTGCAAGACATCGACCACGGCGGCGATTTCCGCCAGGGGTGTGTCTTCATGCACGTCGGTCAACACAGGGACGCCGATCTGCCGCTTGACCTCAGACAGGATGCGCAAGCCCTCGTCGATGCCGGGGCCGCGGTAAGACCTGCCTGATGAACGGTTTGCCTTGTCGAACGAGGATTTGTAAATGAATGGCACGTCCAGGCGAAAACAGATTTCCTTGAGGGCGCCCGCGGTATCGAGAGCGAGTTGCTCGCTCTCGATGACGCAAGGGCCGGCGATCAGGAACAGCGGCCGGTCCAGGCCGGCCTCGAATCCACAAAGGCGCATCATGGGCATTGACTCGATGAAGTGAAGCTCAGCGTCGGTCCCGGCCTGGCGCTTGCAGCGCGGCCTTGACGAACGCGGAGAACAACGGGTGCCCGTCGCGCGGATTGGACTTGAACTCGGGGTGGAACTGCACGCCCATGAACCAGGGGTGCACCGACCGGGGAAGTTCGACGATCTCGGTCAGATGTTCCCGGGTCGTATAGGCCGAGATCAACAAACCCGCCGCCTGCAGGCGGTCGAGATAGTCGACGTTGGCCTCATAGCGGTGGCGGTGGCGCTCGTTGACGCGATCCCCGTAAATTTCATGGGCCAGCGTGCCCTGCTGGACCCGGGCTTCCTGCGCGCCCAGGCGCATGGTTCCGCCGAGATCGGAATCGGCGCTACGGGCGTGCACGGTCCCGCTGTGGTCTTTCCATTCGGTGATCAGCGCGATCACCGGATAGGGTGTGTCAGGGTCGAACTCGGTACTGTTGGCGCCATCCATGCCGGCCATGTGGCGTGCGAACTCGATCGTGGCCACCTGCATGCCCAGGCAGATTCCGAGGTAGGGAATGCCGCGTTCGCGCGCATGGCGCGCGGCGAGGATCTTGCCTTCAACGCCGCGTTTGCCGAACCCGCCCGGCACCAGAATGGCGTCGAAAGCGTCGAGCTGGTCGATATTGCCGGGTTCGAGCGTTTCGGAGTCGAGGTAGGCGATCTCGACCTTCGCCGCATTCTTGATGGCAGCGTGACGCAGCGCCTCGTTCAGCGACTTGTAGGAATCCGAAAGATCTGTGTATTTGCCGACCATGGCGATACGCAGCGTGTGGCGAGGCTGCGCTTCCGCCTGCACCAACGCGTCCCAGGCCGACAGGTCCGCGGGGCCTCCGGCAAGTTGCAGCTTCTCGAAAATCAGTGTGTCCAACGCCTGCTCATGGAGCATGCGGGGGATTTTGTAGATGCTGTCCGAATCCCAGACGGAAATGACAGCGTCCTGGGGAAGATTGGCGAACAGCGAAATCTTTTCGCGCTCATCGTCGGGAATGGGTCGATCAGCGCGACACAGCAGCGCATCGGCCGTGATCCCGATTTCACGCAGCTTTTGCACGCTGTGCTGGGTCGGCTTGGTCTTGAGTTCGCCGGCGGCCGGAATGAATGGCACCAAAGTGAGATGCACGAATGCGCTGTGATGCCGTGGCATGCGCAGGCTCATCTGGCGCACGGCTTCCAGGAACGGCAGCGATTCGATGTCTCCCACCGTTCCGCCGATTTCGACGATCGCCACTTGCGCTTCGTCGGGCGTCCCGACGGCGGCGCCGCGGCGGATGAATTCCTGGATTTCGTTGGTGATGTGTGGAATGACCTGGACCGTCTTGCCCAGATATTCACCGCGCCGTTCCTTGCGGATGACGCTGTCGTAGATTTGACCGGTGGTGAAGTTGTTGCTGCGCCGCATCGAGCGCCGGATGAAGCGCTCGTAGTGGCCCAGGTCCAGATCGGTTTCGGCGCCATCGTCGGTGACGAACACTTCGCCGTGCTGGAAGGGCGACATCGTGCCAGGATCGACGTTGATGTAAGGGTCGAGCTTGATGAGGGTGACGTTGATGCCACGCGACTCGAAAATCGCGGCCAGGGAGGCGGCTGCGATGCCCTTGCCCAGGCTGGACACCACACCACCGGTAACGAATACGTATTGGGTCATGACGCCGAATCAGGCCGGTAAACACGCATTATAGAAAGGCCGCACGCGCGTCCGCGGAACCGGGTCTTACGTGGGCGCCATCGCATGGACGAGATCGCGAATCGCGGTCGCCGTGGCCTCGGGCTGCTCGAACGGAAACAGATGCGTTCCGCCATGGATCCACCGCAGATTCGCTCCGACCAGGCGCCGGGTGGGAGCCATGCCGGCGAGCCGCAATTCATGCGAGTCGGTTCCACCGATGAAACCGATCGGCACCTTCGGTGGATCACGGAGCATGCGGCCGAGGCCATGGGGCAGCGTCGCATAAATCCTGGCCTCGATGTCGCGATCGAACGCCAGCGCCCGTTGTCCGGCCTCCTGGCGGGTGCCGGCGCGCGCGTAGTCGACGAGCATCTCCGGATCCCACATGGCGAACGGCGCCTTGCGCTCGAAATGGTTGGTCACCGCAGCCAGATCGGGCCACAGCCGGCGCCTGCGAAGCGCCGGTGTCACCGGGGCGAGCCGGTGGATCAAGCCGCTGCGCTTCCCGGCCCACAAGACCGCGGCCCGCCAGCCGGCGACCAGCGGCGCGTCCAGCAGAATGACGCAGCGCACGAGCGCGGGTTCGCGTTGCGCGAGCATGAGACTGAGCAGACCGCCGAGCGAATGACCGACCAGAATGACCCTGCGCTCATGGGCATGTCGACGCACGAAGGACAGCAACTCCAGGCGCAGGTGCGGCCAACCGTCGGTGACCGGGTGCGCGGGATCGTGCCCGAGACGTGACGGCGCGCCGACCACGAACGACGGTGCCAGCAACGCGAACAGCTTGCGGTAGCTGCCCGCCGGGAAGCTGTTTGCATGCGCGAACACCAGCATCGGCCGCGGCGGGGATCCGGATATGGCGATGGACATGGCTCAGGCCTCCCGCGCGGCATCGCGAAGCGCATACAACAGGGCGAGCGCGTCGCGTGGGCTCAAGGCGTCAGGGTCGAGGGCGCACAGGCGCAGCCGCAGCAGTTCCGCAGGCGCGGGCGGGTGCGGTTCCGGCGTCATGCCGAAGAGGTCAAGTTGATCGCGCTGGGCGTCACGCGCCTGTTCGAGTCGGGCCAGGCGATGACGCGCGTCGCGAATGACACCCGCCGGCATGCCGGCAAGTTGAGCCACGTGAACACCATAGCTGCGGCTGGCGGGGCCGGGTTGCACTTCATGCAGGAACACGATGGCGTCGCCATGCTCTGCGGCACCGACGTGCAGATTGACGGCGTCCGGGTGATGTGCCGGAAATTCAGTCAACTCGAAATAGTGCGTGGCGAACAAGGTGTGACAGCGGCAGCGTTCGTGCAGGTGTGCCGCGATGGCAGACGCGAGCGCCAGCCCGTCGAACGTGGACGTGCCGCGTCCGATCTCATCCATCAGGACCAGGCTTTGCGGTGTCGCAGAACGCAAAATGGCCGCCGCCTCGGTCATCTCCACCATGAAGGTCGAGCGCCCACCGGCGACATCGTCGGCAGCACCGATGCGCGTGTGGATCACATCGACCGGGCCAATGCGCGCCTGCGCCGCCGGCACGAAACTTCCCAACGACGCCAGCAGGACGATCAGCGCAGTCTGCCGCATATACGTCGACTTGCCTCCCATATTGGGGCCCGTGACGATCTGGGTCCGGGACTGCGGTGACAGGATGCAGTCATTGGGGACGAAGCGATCCACCTGGGTCTGGACCACGGGGTGGCGTCCGCCGCGAATCTCCAGGCCCGGCAGGGCCGAAAGTTCCGGACGCACCCAGTTCCAGGTCCGCGCCGCGCCGGCCAGCGCGGCAAGCAGGTCGAGCGTGGCCATGGCGCGCGCCGCGCGAAGCCAGCCGGCAACCGCGCCCTGCAGCGACTCGAGCAGATCGGCATAAAGTGCGCGCTCACGCGCCAGTCCACGCTCCTGCGCCGACAGCGCCTTGTCCTCGAAGCTCTTGAGTTCCGGGGTGATGTAGCGCTCCGCGCCCTTCAAAGTCTGACGGCGGCGGTAATCGTCGGGGACCTTGTCGGTTTGTCCGTGGGTGACTTCGATGGCGAAACCGTGCACTTTGTTGTAGAGCACGCGCAAATTGGCAATGCCGGTGCGCTCGCGCTCGCGCGCTTCCATTTGCAGCAGGAACGCGCCGCAGTCATGGCTGATTGCGCGCAGTTCGTCGAGCTCGGCGTCGAACCCGTCGCCGATGACGCCACCGTCACGCAGGTTCAGCGCGGGAACGTCAGCCAGCGCACGCTCCAGCAGCGCGCCGTGGGCAGGGTCAAGGGTGATGCGGTCCGCCAGCGCGTCGAGGGTCGGGTCGCCGAAGCATCGCGTGCACGCGGCGAGGTCGGGAAGCCGGCGCAAGGTGTCGCGCACCGCTGCGAGTTCGCGGGGACGTGCCTGCCGCAGCGCGAGGCGGGCGGCGATGCGCTCGAGGTCTGCCAGGCCTTGCAACCGCGCATGCACGGTATCGAGCGCACCGGACAACAGCGCCGCAATGGCGGCATGCCGGGCCCGGGCCGTATCCTGGGATCGCGGCGGCGCCCCCAGCCATTGGCGCAGCAAGCGACTGCCGGCGGCGGTGCGGCAGGTATCGAGCACCGAGAACAAGGTCGGTGCCGGCTCGCCGCGCAGGGTCGCAAAAAGTTCGAGATTGCGCCGCGCATTGGCGTCGAGCAACACGGTGTCGTCGCTGCGCTCGACTTGCAGCTCCTGGATGTGTGCAACCGCGCGCCCCTGCGTCTTGTCGGCATACCCCAGCAAAGCCGCCGCGGCGGCATGGGCGCGGTCCAGGTCGTCAGCGCCGAACGCCTCCAGTGACCGCACACCAAGCTGCGCGCACAGGCGAGAGCGCCCGGCGTCGGTATCGAATTGCCACGTTGCGCGCGTGCTGATGCACAGACCGTTGAGGGCTTCTGGCAGTGGAACGTCCTGCGGCCACAGCACTTCGGATGGCTGGATGCGCGCCAGCCACGTTTCGAGGTCACCGGCAGGGCATTCGGCGAGTCGCAATGATCCGCTGGAAAGGACCAGCCAGGCCAGTCCGAAATGGGGCGTCCTGCGACCAGCACCGGGCGCCAGCGCCAGCAGGGCGCAATCCGCGCGTTCGTCGAGCAAGCCGTCGTCCAGGCGGGTGCCGGGCGTGACGATGCGCTCGACGCGCCGCTCAACCGGTCCCTTGGCAGCAGCCGGAACGCCAACCTGTTCACAGATCGCCACCGATTCGCCCAGACGGACGAGCTTGGCAAGATAAGTGTCCAGCGCCTGTACCGGAACGCCGGCCATGATGATGGGTTGCCCCGCTGACTGCCCGCGCCGGGTCAGGCTCAAGTCAAGCAGGCGCGCCGCCTTTTCAGCATCCGCATAAAACAGTTCGTAAAAGTCTCCCATGCGGTAGAGCACAAGCACATCGGGGTGATCGGCCTTGATGCGCAGGTACTGCTGCATCATCGGCGTATGTGCGGAAAAGTCTTGCGTTTCCCTCTGGGAAGGAGGTTGTTTTTCGTTGTTTTCAGAGAGAAGAGTCATCTTGGCCATCGAGCCATGTTGTCCTGTGTTGAATCATTGTCACGCCATGCGGTTCCGCCAAGTTCCGGTGTCCCCCCAAAATCAGGGCGCACTTGGCGGAAGCAGTCGAGCATGACCGCCAACGGCTATTCCAGCTGCACGATGCGCGGCGTCAAACCCAAGAAGGCAGCCCAACCGCAGAAGGTCGGCCAAGATCCAGCCGGCCAGTTCCAGTCGAACGACGTCGCGCGTATGTTTGGTGATTGATGTTTCCATGGACTCCCCCCGTTTCGCAATGCCAAGGATGCCGAGATCATAGGTTTGGGAGTAGATGCCGCAAGTGCCCTGTCGCGTGGTTTTGACCTGCCCCCTGCAGGCGTACCAGCGTTACGGCATGAGTCCGGGGTTCAACGGGGTAGCGGGATCTCGCGTCGCTTGGGGCACCGCGATATTTCACTAGCATGAGCATGGCCGCAATTGGCCCGTTCCGGGCCCAGGGCCGGACTGGAGCAGCACGGATGACCACCCGCATCGCCGATTTGCACATTCTCAGCGAGGAACAACTCCCAGCGCCGAGCGACCTGCGCGCGCAAGTGCCGATCGACGATGCCGGTGCGGCGGCAATCGCGGCCGCGCGCGGCGCGGTGCGCGGCATCATGCGCGGGCACGATGATCGGCTTCTGGTTGTCACCGGGCCATGCTCGATCCACGACATCGCCGCGGCGACCGAGTACGCGCGCCGATTGCGCGACGTTGCCCCGCGCTTCGCAGACGCGCTGCTGCTGGTGATGCGTGTCTATTTCGAGAAGCCACGCACGCGCCTCGGATGGAAAGGCCTGATCTACGATCCCGACCTCGATGGGCGCGGGGACATTCACAAGGGTCTGCTGCAAGCGCGCGCGTTGCTGGTGACCTGCGCTGAACTCGGGATCCCGGCCGGATCGGAAATTCTCGATCTGGTTACGCCGCAGTACTACGCCGAGCTGTTGGCCTGGGGCGCCATCGGCGCGCGCACCACCGAAAGCCCGCTGCACCGCCAAATGGCCTCGGCACTATCCGCCCCGCTCGGTTTCAAGAACCCGACCAGCGGCAAGCTGCGCACCGCGGTCGATGCCATCATGGTTGCAGGGCAGTCGCACCGCTTTCCCTCCATTTCGCTGGATGGCCGTGCCATCGTCGTCACCACTTCGGGCAACCCCGACTGCCATCTGATCCTGCGCGGCGGCGACGCCGGTCCGAATTTTGACGCCTCCAGCGTGGCCGCGGTGGTGGCGACGCTGCGGGAGTCCGACGTGACATCACGCGTGATGATCGACTGCAGCCATGCCAACAGTGGCGGTGACCATACCCGTCAGCCCGGGGTGGCGAAAGACGTCGCGACACAGCTCGCGGTCGGCAGCAGGAACATCTTCGGCGTGATGCTGGAAAGTCACCTTGTCGAAGGTCGGCAGAACGTTGACGCCGGTGTCTCGGCGCTGCGCTATGGGCAGAGTATCACTGACGGCTGCATCGGATGGGAAGCGACCCTTGAGGTGCTCGAAATGCTGGCTTCCGGGGTACGCGCGCGGCGTGTTGCGACTGCGGCGCGTCCGGCGGGATGAGGCCGACGCGGCACGCTGAAGCGTTTACGGTCCCATGGGTGAAGTGGGCGTTGTGATGCTGTCGTTTCATGCAGGAGAGAAGGATCATGCCCAAGTTCGCCGCCAACCTCACGATGCTGTTTGCCGAGGTGCCGTTTCTGGATCGCTTCGAGCGCGCGGCCGCCGCCGGATTTGATGCGGTGGAATTTCAGTTTCCCTACGGCCATGACGTGACCGAGATCAGGGCCCGCCTCGATGCCAACGGATTGAAGCCGGTTCTGCACAATCTGCCAGCCGGTGACTGGGAGCATGGCGACCGTGGAATTGCCTGCCAGCCCGATCGCCGCAATGCGTTCCGCGCGGGGGTTGCACGTGCCATGGACTATGCCATTGCGCTGGGCGTACCGCGACTCAACTGCCTTGCCGGTAAAGCACCCGACGGTGTCGGTGCTGCGGTGTTGCGTGCCACCCTGGTCGACAACCTGCGTTTTGCCGCCGAGATGCTTGCAAAGGCGGGGCTGGAGCTGTTGGTGGAGCCGGTCAACAACCGTGACATTCCCGGGTTCTACCTCAGCCGGACCGATCAGGCGCTGGACATTCTCGAAGCGGTCGGCATGGGCAACGTGCTGGTCCAGTATGACGTCTACCACGCCCAGCGCACAGAAGGCGAATTGGCGGCGACCCTGGAACGACACCTGGAACGCATCGGCCATATCCAGATCGCGGACAACCCCGGCCGACATGAACCCGGCACGGGCGAGATCAACTATCCATTTCTGTTTGCGCACATCGATCGCATCGGCTACCAGGGGTGGATCGGTTGCGAGTACATCCCGCGGGCCACGACCGAGGCGGGGCTTGGGTGGTTGCGGCGGTGAGGTGGTGACCTGGCAATGCCCTGGATACCCGGCCGCAGGATAGGCTTGATGTTTATCTGAAGGCAACATCATGTAAAAATAATGACAAAGGGAG
The DNA here is from genome assembly GCA_027311065.1 of Thiomonas sp. Lineage (GTDB taxonomy): Bacteria > Pseudomonadota > Gammaproteobacteria > Burkholderiales > Burkholderiaceae_C > Thiomonas_A. The sequence continues at coordinate 32,396 of DAICZP010000018.1, forward strand.
CAAGAATTAAAACCCAATGAAACTGGGGTTCATTCGTTGTGTTGTTCCCGATATTCCGGCTCATCGTCCTGATTTCGCTCCCGGGCATGGCGCGTGCAGCGCCATCGGATTCGCTGGCCGATGATTCCTTGCGCAGGCAGGAGGCATTGCAGTCGCAGGCACAGCAGTTCCTGCCGGAAGCGCCCAATCGCCTGAAAAGGCGCCCCAAACCGCCGTCCATCGGGGCGGATCTGCGCCACCTTCCCGCGGATGCGCCGTGTTTCCCAGTGCATCGTGCCGTGCTGACCGGGCCGCATGCGACCCGCGTGCCGTGGCTCGTCGCGCAATTGGCGGCGCTCGAGGGACAGTGCATCGGCACCAGGAGCCTGCATGCCATCGCCAACGTCCTGGATCACGCATTGTTCGCGCACGGACTGATCACCAGCCGCGTGGGCTTCGATCCGCAGAATCTCACCTCCGGCGTTCTGGGCATCCGGCTCGATCTGGGGACCGTGTCCGCAGTCCGCATGGTGCGCAAGGATGACGGCGCCGAGGATCGTGCCCGGGGCGGCTGGCGCAGCGCCTTTCCGCTGCGCAGCGGCGACGTGCTCGACTTGTACGCCATTGATCAGGGCATCGAACAGATGGAGCGCCTGGGCAGCCAGTTGGTGCGGGTCCGCATCGAGCCGGCCGATGCGCCGGGCACCAGCGCGCTGGTGATCGAGCGCGACCACACCCGTCTGCGCGACCGTGTGCACGGTGTCGCCGCGCTGGGCAACGGCGGCAACCGCGCGATCGCGTCCGGTCAGGCCGCGGCGGTGGTCGCGGTCGATCAACCGGGTGGCTGGAACGACCAGCTCATCCTCAGCGCAAGCTCGAATGTTCATCCCGGCCCGCGTCGCCACAGCCAGAGCGTCGCGATGAGCTACAGCGTGCCATCCGGCTATGACCTGTTTACCGCTTCCGCGAGCTGGGCCGGGGTGGCACAACCGGTGCGGCTTCGCTTCAACACCTACACGTCCGAAGCGGCGTCGCGTGCGTTGCGCCTGCAATGGGGTCGTACCGTGTGGCGCATCGGAACGGCGCGTCTCACGGTTCACGCAGCACTGCAGGCGCGCCGTGGCCATGCCAACTTCGCCGGGCAGGATATCCAGGTCCAACGTCGACGCAGGGTGGGCGTGGCATTCGGCGCCAGCATGCTGACGCTGCGTCCCGATGGCGGCGACTTCACCGGCATGGTGGAGTTCCGGCACGGAATCGGTGCGTTGCGCGCCACGCCCGACATTCCCGATGCCGAGCATGGCGGAATGACCTTGCGACCTCGGGTCGTCGATGTGCAGGCGCAGTGGCGCATTCCGCTGCCTGGCAGGGGGCGGGGATGGCAGGCGGCCATCGCATTGCGGGCGCAGGGCACGCTCGATCGACTGATTGACGAAGATCGCTTCAGCATCGCGGATCGCGGTGCTGTGCGCGGCTACAGCCGTGATCGCGAAGTGCTGGGCGACAACGCCATCCTGGTGCGCACCAATGCGCTGCGCTGGGTCACCGGGGCTGGCAAGCGAGGGGTACTCGGCTACGTGGGGCTGGACGCCGGCCGCGCCTGGGGCGGCCATGCGCGCCACGGGGCTGGGGTCGGACTGGCGGGCGCAACGGTCGGCATCCACGCGCTGCACGACAGCGTCGCGCTCGATCTCGCAATCAGCGCACCGCTGCTGCGCCCCCCCGATATGCAGCACTTTTCTCCTGTTTTTCAGGCTTCAATGCAACTGGGATTCTGACCATGCCTTCCATCATCTCCATCAGCGTGCCTTGGCGGCACCCGATCCTCACCATGCTCGTCGGCTTTAACTCCGTCGCTTGCGCGGTCGCAGATGTCGTTCCCTGGAGCGGCGCAGTGCAGGCCGACGGACCGCACGTGACCCATGTCGACGGTGTCGAGGTGGTCAACATCGCCGCGCCGAACGGCGCAGGCGTCTCGGTGAATCACTTCGCCACCTTCGACATCGCGCCTGCTGGTGTGGCCTTGAACAACAGCCAGCATGGGGTCGATTCCCAGCTTGCCGGAGCGCTGGCGGCGAATCCCGCACTCGGCGGCGGGCCTGCATCCCTCATCATTCATGAGGTGCATGCGACCCACGCATCCACGCTGCAAGGCCCCCTGGAGGTGGCCGGAACGCGTGCCGACGTCATCATCTCCAACCCGGTCGGCTTGCATTGCGACGGGTGTGGATTCATCAATGCAAACAAGGTCATTCTCACCACCGGGACGCCGACCCTCGACTTCATCGACGGCTCGTTGGTGAGTCTGGGTGAGCCCGGCGGCGGCATCAGCATCGGTCCCCAGGGTGTGCGCACATGGCCCAACAGTGCGCCGGAGCTCGAGCTGTATGCGCGGTCGCTACTGGTCAACGGGCCGATCGAGGTCCAGCAACTGACTGGCACGGCGGCTGGCTCCAACCCGTCACACGGGTCGCAGGAAATCGAAGGCGAAGAGCCTGCCGTGGCCATTGCACTCACCAGCAATTCCATGCTCCGGGCGCAGCACGTCACGTTGGTGGCCACGCGCAAGGGCGCTGGAATTCATGCACGTGGGCGTATCGATACCGAACAGTTGCGCATCAGCGCGGGCGGAGAGTTGTACCTTGACGGCGCAGCGCTCAACGTTGCATCAGTCCAGGGAGGCGCTGCCGCTGCACTGGAAGGGCCACTGGTGCTGCTCGAACCGCCTGGATCCGAGTCCCAGGAGGAAGTGTCCGCGTTCGCGTCGCCGCGGCGGGAAATCGAGCACCGCGTGCCAAGCCAGGGTGTCGAGTCACGCGTACCAGGTCAAGGCGTCGGGTTCGCGACGCAAGCCAGCCTCGAGGGCGAATCGATCAAGATGCGTGCCTCCACGCTGACCGTCGATCAGGGGCGCTTGTACATGGATGCGCGGATGGGTTCATTGCAAAGCGAGATGTCCACGGTGCAGGCCGACACGCTGCTCGACGTGCGTGCGCACGGCCGGATTGCGCGCGGGTACGGACAGTGGGGCAGCGGTGGTGATTTTCGGGTGCATGCCGGGAGTTTCTGGAACGAGGGTTCGCTCATTGTGGCGCAAGGCGACGCCACGCTGCACGCCGATGTGCTGGCGAACCCCGGCTCCGGCATCAAGGCACGCAGCCTGCGTCTCGATGCCTACAAAATCGACAACCGTGGCGGCACGCTGTGGGGCGAGTCCGACGTCGTGATTCACGCAAACAAACTCGACAATCGCGCGCTGCCGAAGCCCGTCGCTGCCGATTTCCGCACGCACCCGATGCGTGACGTGCGTCTCACCGAGGGGCTGACCCCCGGCGCAAGCGCGCAGTTCTCTGCGCCCGACGAGGCATCCCATGGCATCCCGGGTCTCGTCGCCAGCGGCGGAACCATGTCCTTGCGCCTGCATCAACTCGATAACCAGGACGGCGCGATCTACAGCCATGACGCGCTGGATCTCGACGTGCGTGGCGAACTCGGCAATGTCCATGGTTCGATCGCATCGAGTGATTCCGTGCTTCGCATCGATGCAGGCGGCGCGGTCGACAACACCCAAGGGTCTCTGGAGGCGGGGCGGGCCCTCGCTTTGCACGGGGCTGGAACCCTGCATAACGGTGGCGGCAGGATCGCATCGATGGGGGACGTACGTCTGATCCTGGCGTCGGGTAGTCCGGCTGCGTTGCCCGCCGGGGGCGTCCTGAACAATGGGCCAGTGGGAAGCAATACTGGCTTGATCCAAGCTGGTGGTGCCCTCGAGGTCGTCGCGGCCGAGGTGGATAATCGTCAGGGCTTCGCTCACGGCAAGCAAGTCGATTTCCGGGTCATGCAGCTGCGCAACCGCCTCGGATCGGTGCGAAGCGACCAGGATCTGAAGGTGTCGTTCGACATCTTGCGCAATGGCGCCGGAAAACTCGACGCGGCGCGCAACGTGCTTCTGCAGGGAACACAGATGCCGGCGGGCGCGGGTACCGTCAACGCGGGCGGCGACCTGCGCATGAACGTGCTGGAAATTGAGGCTGATGCCAAATCCTCACTGCGCGCTGCCGGCGATGTCGAACTCAATGGTGAATACATCCACTTGCCCGAGGGCGGCGCGATCCAGGCTGACAAAAAGCTGACCGTCACGGTCGAGGCACTCGAGACTGCCGGAACCCTCGAATCCGCTGCCGACCTGCAGGTACGCGCCGGGCGCCGCTTGCGCAATGTCGACGGCCGAATCGCATCGGCGCGGGGCGACGTCGAGCTTGCGTTGGGCCATGGCCATCTTTTCAACCTTCGGGGGAAGAAGCAGGGGGGCCTGATCGTGGCCGGTGGTGGCATGCGGGTGTCATCCGGCGTGCTTGACAACACCGAGTCCAGGCTGGAAGCGGGGGGTGCCATGGAGCTCCATGTGCGTGGCGCGCTCAAGAACGAGGGGGGCACGCTGCAGGCTGGCAGGACCCTGCAGGCAAGCATCGATGGCGCGCTTCGCAACAACGTCGGACTGATCGCGGCGCCCGATGTCCTCTCGCTGCGCGCGGGTGGCGCGATTGACAACAGGACCGGGCAGATCCGCAGCACCGCAACCGAGGTGGCACCCGCGGACGCTGCAGCGGGGCGCGTGACGGTCGAGACGCCGCGCAATCTGTTCGATAACCGCGAGCGGGGCATGGTCTGGGCGCGCGGCCCGGCGCTGGTTTCGGCCTCCGATCTTGAGAACGGCTCTGGGTTGATTCGCGGAAGCGCGGTGACCATCAGCGCCGACGAAGCGCGCAACGGCAACGCAGGTCGCGTCAAGGCCGACGTCGACGGGTTGACCGTGCACGCGCGCACGCTCGACAACAGAACGGGCAAGCTGCGCAGCGTCGGCGCCTTGAATTTGCAACTCGACGACGTCGCGCACAGCGTCGTTGGCGACGCGCGTACCGAGGAGGGACCCATGCGGATTGATGCGCTGCGGTGAGCCAGTGTGGGATGGGCGGTGCAGTCGGCTGAACTGCCCGTCCGGTCTCGCCGAACACCAAAGTCGCAAAAGATTAGGCGGTCGGCGCGGCGGCCGATAACATTGCCTGCATGCGCATCCTTCTCTCCAATGACGACGGCTACACGTCCCCTGGCTTGCACGCCCTGTACGCGGGGCTGCAACGCATCGCGGAAGTCACGGTGGTGGCCCCCGAGCAGAACGCCAGTGCGGCGTCCAACGCGCTCACACTGAACCGGCCACTGTCGGTCTACGAGGCCCCGAACGGATTCCGCTACATCAACGGAACACCATCCGACTGCGTACACGTCGCGCTCACCGGCCTGCTATCGTTCCGTCCAGACCTTGTTGTAAGCGGGGTCAACAACGGCGCGAACCTTGGTGACGATACCATTTATTCGGGTACCGTTGCTGCGGCGACCGAGGGGTTTCTGTTCGGTGTGCCGGCGCTGGCGGTATCGCTGGTTGACAAAGGGTGGGCACATCTCGATTGCGCGGTGGATGTCGCGGTCGGCGTGGCAGCGGAGTTGCTGCGCGAATTGACGCATGCGGGGACACCGGTACCAGCGTTGTACAACCTGAACGTGCCTAACGTGACGCGCGCAGCGTTGCGGGGTCTGCAGGTCGTGCGCCTGGGCAAGCGCCATCCGAGCCAGCCGGTCGTGATGCAAAAAGACCCGCGCGGCGAGCCGATCTACTGGATCGGCGGGGCGGGGGGCGCGCGCGATGACGTCGCGGGTACCGACTTTCACGCCATCGCGCAGGGGTATGCCTCACTGACGCCGCTGCAGCTTGACCTCACCCACTACCAGATGCTCGATGCTTGTCGCTCGCGCTTCGCCGTCGACGCGGCCGCCGAAGGCCCCACTACATGACGGCAAACGGCCAGCGGCCGACGACACGGGCGCGCTTCCCGGCGCGCATGCCCGGGGCCACCGATTCCACCTCCGACGCGGTCTGCGCACCCGGTCGGGACCAGCTCGCGACACGACGTGTACCCAGTGGGCAAGGCATGGATTCCGAGGCGGTGCGCGCGCGCATGGTGGAGCGACTGCAAGCGCTCGGCGGCATGGAGCCAGCCGCGCTGCAAGCCATGCGGGCGGTGCCGCGCCATCTGTTCCTGGAACCTGGCCTGGCAGCACAGGCCTATCTGGACAACGCGCTACCCATCGGCCACGGTCAGACCATCTCCAAGCCGTCGGTTGTCGCACGCTGCGCCTCGGTGGTGCTGCATGCGTTGGGCGGGCGTCCCGCGCGCATGCTGGAAGTCGGCACCGGGTGTGGCTACCAGGCTGCCGTCTTGAGCCACATCGCCGACGAGGTCTATTCGGTTGAACGCGTTCGTGCGCTGCACGAACTCGCGCGTCGCAACCTGCGCGCCCTGCGGGTTCCGAACCTGCGTCTGCTGCTGGGCGACGGTACCGAGGGCGCCGCCGCGGGCGCGCCGTTCGATGCGGTCGTCAGCGCCGCGGCGAGTGACGACGTTCCGCAGGCCTGGCTGCAGCAACTGCGTGCAGGTGGCGTGCTGGTTGCGCCGATCGGTCTGCCACAGCGTCTCATGGCGTACCGACGGCTCGCGGGAAACAAGGTTGAGTCGTGGTGCGTCGAGGATGCACATTTTGTGCCTCTAAAATCAGGCATCGTCTGAAGCATGGCGTTCTCTGACGCCGTTTGAACCGCCTCGCCCCGACCCCATCATGCGATTTCCCGCGCTGCTGCTCCTGCTCACCGTCTCGCTGGCCGCTTGCACCAACGTGCCGCTGAACCAGGCGCCCGTGGAACGCGGTGGCTTCACGCCCGCCACGCACCCCGGTGCCGGCGCTGCCCCCACCGGGGGGGCGCTGGCGGCGCACGCCGGCGAGCCGGGTTATTACACGGTCAAGCCCGGTGACACACTGCTGCGCATCGCCTTGCAGGCTGGCCAGAGCTGGCATGCGCTGGTGCGCTGGAATGCATTGGCCAATCCGAACGTCATCGAGGTGGGACAGGTCCTGCGCGTGGCGCCTCCCGACGCGGCGAACCCGCCGCCGCTGCCGCCTGGCAGCGGTGCACAAGCGTTTGCCGTGGCGCCGGCGCCGGGCCTTGCGGCGGTGCCAGCCACGCCTGCGGCGGCGTCATCTCCGAACGCTGCTGCTTCCAGCCCCGTGCGAAATGTTGCCAAAGTGCGCTCGCCAGCAGTGGTTGCACCGCCGCCAGCGCGCGCGCCCGTCATCAAGTCGGGTCCGGTGGTGGCCGATGCCGATCTGCGTTGGGGGTGGCCGGCGCAAGGCAAGATTCTGCAAGGTTTCAACGGGACGAGCAGCAAGGGCCTGGACATTGCCGGACGCGCTTCGGATCCCGTGTTGTGCGCTGCGGCAGGGCGTGTGGTCTATGCAGGCAATGAATTGCGAGGCTTTGGCAATCTTGTGATTGTCAAGCACAACGCCGATTACATTTCGGTTTATGCGCACAATGAAAAGCTGTTGGTGAAAGATGGCGATGACGTCAAGAAGGGCCAGAAGATCGCCCTGATGGGTTCGACGGATGCGCCGCACGTGGAGCTGCATTTCGAGGTGCGCTTGCGAGGCAAGCCGATTGATCCGATGCAGGTCCTCCCCCCGCGTTGAGCTTCCAGCACTGGACCTACCGATGTCGCGCGACTCCGATGCTTCCCGAACCGAGCCCGATGACGAAGCGCACGATGGTGAGTGGCCTGCCGCGGCTGATCCCGCAGCCTCGCGCGACGTTGCGATTGGCGCGGATGGCGTCGATGCCGCCAGCCAAAGCGTGCTTCAGGCCTACCTGAACCAGATTCGCGGCAAGCCGCTGCTGACACCACAACAAGAGTTTGAAACGGCAACCCGCGCTCGCCACGGTGACTTCGCCGCTCGGCAGGCGATGGTCGAGCACAACCTCAGGCTGGTGGTCAGTATCGCCAAAGGCTATTCCGGTCGTGGCGTGGCACTGGCGGATTTGATCGAAGAAGGAAACCTCGGTCTGATGCACGCCATCGAGAAGTTCGAGCCCGAGCGCGGGTTCCGGTTCTCGACCTACGCGAGCTGGTGGATTCGCCAGAACGTCGAGCGCGCCATCATGCAGCAGGCGCGCACCATCCGGCTCCCGGTGCAGGTGATTCGCGAACTTAACCAGGTGCTGCGCGCGAAGCGCCACCTCGAGGAGTCGAATCCCACCGGGGTGGCGTCGCTGGAGGATATCGGCGCGTTGACCGGGCGAAGTGGCGACGAAGTACAGGACTTGCTGACCCTCTGTGAAATTCCCGCGTCGCTCGACCTTACCCGCGAAACCAGCGGGGGGGACAGTTACAGCGACCAATTTGCCGACGAGCAGGCGCCGGGCCCGGACGAGGCCGCCGAGGTTGAGGAGATCGGGCACTTGCTCGACATTTGGCTCAAGGCCCTCGGGGAGCGCGAACGGGAAGTCATCGAGGCGAGGTTCGGGCTGTACGGGCGCGATGCCGAAACCCTCGAGACCGTGGCGCGACGCCTGGACCTGACGCGCGAGCGTGTTCGCCAGATCCAGCAAGAGGCCTTGCTCAAGCTCAAGCGCCGGCTGACGCGCAGCGGTGTCGATAAATCATCGGTGCTTTGACGCAAACCGAGGCAACGCAGGACCCCATGCCCCCTCCCATTGTCGTTTTCGATATTGAAACCGTTCCCGATGCGCGCGCCGTACGCGCTGCCGGTCTCGCCGATCCAGGATCCGACGATATCACCGCGATTGCACAGGCCATGCAACGGCGCAGGGACGCCACGGGCAGCGATTTCCTTCCCATCGTGTGTCACCGCGTGCTGGTGATTTCGTGCATCTTCCGGGATCCGGGCAAGGGCCTGCGGGTGCACTCGTTCGCCGATGACGGCGGCAAGGAAGCCGCCGCGCTGCAATGGTTTTTTGGTCTGGTCGACAAATACGAGCCGCAGCTCGTGTCCTGGAACGGCGGTGGCTTCGACCTCCCCGTCATGCACTACCGCGCCATGGTGCACGGCGTGCAGGCCCCGAAGTACTGGGATCTGGGTGAGGACGATCGCGAATACAAATGGAACAACTATATTTCCCGCTATCACAACCGGCACCTGGATCTGATGGACTTGCTGGCGCTGTATCAGCCGCGCGCCGCAGCCGGCATGGACGTGCTGGCCCAGCTCTGCGGTTTGCCCGGCAAGCTCGGCATGGACGGCAGTCAGGTCTATGAGGCATTTCTGCGTGGCGAGCTCGATGCCGTGCGCCGCTACTGCGAAACCGACGTGCTCAACACCTATTTGCTGTACTGCCGCTTTTTGCTGATGCGTGGCGGGCTGGGTAGCGAGGCCCATGCGATGGAGGTCCGATTGGTGCGCGAGTCGCTGGCGAATTGGGCGCAGGCCCCCTCCGAATCGCACTGGGCGGAGTATCTGCAGGCCTGGGGCGGCCTGGACAGCGCCGGGGCGGTCTGAAGAAGATGAAAAAAGCAGTCGTTTCTGAAGAGTGGTTGCGCGTCGAGTCCCTGGATCTCGAGGCGCGCGGCGTCGCCCACCGTACCGACGGCAAGGTGGTTTTCGTCAGCGGCGCCTTGCCGGGCGAAGAAGTACGCGCGGCGATCGGTCGCAGCAAGTCCAAGTGGGAGCAGGGCGATGCCGTGGCGTGGCGTCGTACCGCCAGCACGCGGGTGGTGCCACGGTGTCCGCATTTCGGCGTGTGCGGTGGATGCAGCATGCAGCACATCGACCCTGCGGCGCAGCTGGCTTTCAAGCAGCGTATTCTCGAAGACAATCTCTGGCATCTCGCGCAAGTGCGGCCGCAGATGGTGCTGCGCCCTCTGGCCGGGCCTGACTGGGGCTATCGCCACCGAGCGCGTCTGACTGTGCGGCTGGTGCCGAAAAAGGGCGGCGTTCTGGTGGGGTTCCATGAGCGCGGTTCCAGCTATGTCGCGGATATGCGCAGCTGCGCCATCCTGCCGCCGCGCGTTTCGGCATTGCTGGTACCCCTGCGTATTCTGATTGGCGCGTTGTCATGCCCCGACCGCCTCCCGCAGATCGAGCTCGCGCTGGGCGACGGACCGTTGGTGCTGGTGCTGCGCAACCTGCAGCCTCTGGATGATGACGATCTCGACTTGTTGCGGGCCTTCGGCGACGTTCATGATGTCCAATGGTGGTTGCAGCCCGGTGGGCCCGATACGGCGGCGCCGATCGATGCGCCGGCCGCGGAGGCGCCGCGGCTGACGTATGTCCTGCCCGAATTCAACGTGACGATGCCGTTCAAGCCGACCGACTTCACGCAGGTCAACCACCGCATGAACCAGGCGCTGGTGTCACGCGCGCTGCGACTGCTGGATGTACAGCCCGATGACCGCGTCGCCGACTGGTTCTGCGGCCTGGGTAACTTCACCTTGCCGTTGGCGCGTCTGGCCGGCAGCGTCTTCGCTGTCGAGGGCAGCGCCGCGTTGGTGCAGCGCGCGCGCGACAACGCCGTGCATAACGGTCTGGCGGCGCGCGCGGTGTTCGAAGCCCGCAATTTGTTCGAGATGGACGCTGCATCCCTGCAAGCGCTGGGGGCATTCGACAAGTGGCTGGTGGATCCGCCGCGCGAGGGCGCGCTGGCGTTGTGCAAGGCGCTGGCAGACGCTTGCGCAGCCGGCCTTCCGCGGCCACGCCGCATCGTTTATGTTTCGTGCAACCCGGCGACGCTCGCGCGTGACGCCGGCTTGCTGGTCCATCAGACCGGCTATCGGTTACGCGCCGCCGGTGTGGTCAACATGTTTCCGCATACATCGCACGTGGAATCCATCGGGGTGTTCGACATCGAATGAGCGGGCACGCAAGTCGCTGCGGGAGTCGCTCACTCCCAAGCAGCGCCGGGGCCTGATGCACGACCGCATGGGTCTCGGTCAGCGTCGCTGGCCGCCGAAGATGCTCAGAAGTGACAGCAGGTTCACGAACACGTTGTACAGATCGAGGTAGATCGCCAGCGTTGCCGTGATGTAGTTGGTCTCTCCACCATCGAGGACGCGTCGCACGTCGATCATCATGAACACGGAAAAAATACCAATCGCAGCGACCGAAAACAGAATCATCAGCGAGGGCATTTTCAGCCAGATGTTCGCTACGCCGACGACCATCAGCATCACTGCACCGATGAACATGAACTTGGTCAGTCCGCCGAGGTCCCGCTTGACCATCGTGGCGAGCACGGACATGGCGCCGAAAATCACGGCGGTACCGCCGAACGCCAGTGCGATCAACTGCGTGCCGTTCGCCAGTCCGAGCACCATGGCCAGTAACTGGGACAGCATCATCCCCATGAAAAAGGTGAACGCCAGCAGCAGCGCCACGCCAGTACCGGAATTGCTGTTCCGCTGCACACCCCACATGAGGCCGAAGGCGCCGGCGAAGAACACCAGCATGCCCATTCCCGGATTCAGCATCATCCACTGCGCCAGGCCGATTTGCAGGCCGACCCAGGCGCCGAGTACCGTCGGGACCATCGAGATCGCCAGCAGCGTATAGGTGTTTCGAAGCACCCGGTTGCGCTCGACGGTGTAGCCGCCGTAGCCCGAACGGAGCGCCGTGGTTCTTGGGTCGAAGGGGTTGTTCATCGTTTCGGTTCTCCTGGAAGAAAGCGCGTACGCGTCACGCACGGGATGCGAGACGCATCGCTTGCACATTCAAGTGTAGGCGCTCTTGATGAATTCAAGCTGAACATGGCATCGCTTTCGTCAACTGCCAAGCGCCAGCGCTGCGTTCCTCGGCTTCATGGTTCAGCGTCTTCAAGGGAAAAACGGATCGGGATCACGACCCAGCCGGCAACCGGGGTGGTGCCAGCGCGCGCGGGGGTGAAGGTCCAACGACGGACGGCGGCCAAGGCTGCCTGGTCGAGGTCGTCATAGCCGCTCGAGTCCTGCACCTCGATGCGCTCGACGTTGCCCTCGGCGCCGACCTGCACATGCAACAGCACCGTGCCTTCCTCGCCCATGCGTCTCGCCATGCGCGGGTAGGCGGGCTTGGGATGATCGAGATAGTCGGCGCCGACGCGCGGTTGGGGCGGCGGCGCCGATGTGGCAACGGGCGCCGGCGCGGACGCAGGCACGCGCGACGGCACAGCTGGTGCCGCGACAGCTTGCGGGTCAGGGGAGACGGCGGGCGTGGGCGGCGTCGATGTCGGTGTCGC
>DAICZP010000021.1 GCA_027311065.1 Thiomonas sp.
GGTTCAGGGATGCCGGACACGGGTAATGCGAATGCCGACAAGAACGCGCGTATCCGGCTTGAATTGGCGCAGGGGTACTACCAGCGTGGTCAGCCGGAGGTTGCACTCAGTGAAGTCAACCAGGCCCTCAAGCTTGCCCCCGATTACGTGCCAGCCCACACGATGCGGGCACTCATCGAGATGAATCTCGGCCAGAATGCGCAAGCGGAGGCGAGCTTCCGCAAGGCGCTGTCGCTGGCGCCAGGCAACGCCGACGCCTTGCACGACTACGGTTGGTTTCTGTGCAGCACCCGCCGCTTTGACGAATCGTTCAAGATGTTTCGCCGCGCGCTGGCGACTCCCGGCTACCGTGACGTGGTGCGTACGGACCTCGCCTACGGTGTGTGTCAATACCGCGCCGGTGATCTCGCGGGTGCAGAGAAGACCTTGCGAGCGGGTTTTGCGCTGAACGCCTCGGATCCGATGCTGTCCACAAATCTCGCCCTCGTTCTGTACCGTGAACACCAGTTCCAGGACGCCTTGTTTTACATCCGCCGGGTGAATATCGGCCCGGGCGCAAGCGCGCAGTCGCTCTGGCTGGGGGTACTGATCGCGCGTGCGAGTGCAGCCGCGAACGACGCTGCCGACTGGACCCGGCAACTCGTGCAGCGCTTCCCTGACTCCCAGGAGGCGGTTGCCGCGCAGCAGGGTCGCTTCGACGCCTCGCCGCTGCTTGCGCCCTGATGACTGCGATGAGCCATCCACCGGAATTCCGACCCACGCGCCAGCCGGACGATGCTGCCGCGGCGTTGCGCGAAGCCCGCATACAAGCAGGGGCGCAGCTGCGTGCGGCGCGCGAAGCGGCTGGTCGCAGCGCCGCCGAACTTGCCACCCAACTCAAGGTATCACCCGACAAGATCAGCGCGCTCGAAGCGGGCCAGTGGGAGGCGCTGCACGATGCCGCCTTCGCGAGGGGATTGCTTCGTGCGGCGGCGAAGGCACTGCGAATTGACGCAGACGCGTTGATGCGCGAACTTCCCGCGATCTCTCCGGCGCCGCTGACGGGTGTGCCCCGGGTCACGCCCGCGCGGGCTGGAGGCACTGCGGGTGGTCGGCTGTGGTGGGTCGCGCTGACGGTGCTGGTCATAGCTGCGCTTGTGGTGCTGCTGCCACGCGCGCGTGAGTCTCAACGGAGCGTGCAGGCGACACCCGCGCGCGCGCCCGGGCAATCGACGACTGCTGCGCCGCCGACAGTACCCGCCGTGCCCGTACCCGCTGCCGTACGACACGCTAGCGCGGTGGCGTCGCCAGTTCCGGCAGACTCGGCGGCGGCGACATCGCTGGTCTTGCGCGCGACGGCCGACAGTTGGTTCGAAGTGCGTGCCGCGGACGGTAAAGTGCTGGCGTCCGGCATGTTGCACGCCGGTGATCATCAGCAAGTGCCGCTGCAGGCTTCCGACCGACCGCTGCGCCTGACCATCGGTAACGCAGCTGTGACGCAGGTCACGCTCGGTTCGCAGATGATCGGCCTTGGTGCCGGATCTCACGGCAATGTTGCCCACGTCGTGGTGCCCTGAATCCATGTCCGCCATGCATGAACCCTCATTGATCCCCGACGCGGTGCCCGCGCGTCACCGCACCCGTCAGGCTGTGGTTTGCTGGGGCAGTCGGCGTGTCACCGTGGGTGGTGATGCGCCGGTGCGCGTGCAGTCGATGACCAACACCGACACGGTCGACGCCGTCGGCACGGCGATCCAGGTCAAGGAGCTTGCCGCCGCCGGATCTGAACTGGTGCGGCTGACGGTCAATACCGACGAGGCTGCCGCCGCCGTTCCCTACGTGCGCGAGCAACTCGACCGCATGGGCGTTGACGTCCCGCTGATCGGCGATTTCCACTACAACGGCCACCAGTTGTTGCGCGACCACCCGGCATGTGCCGAGGCGCTGTCGAAGTACCGCATCAATCCTGGCAATGTCGGCAAGGGCGACAAGAAAGACCGTCAGTTCGCGCAGATGATCGAAGTCGCCGCGCGCCTCGACAAGCCGGTTCGGATCGGCGTGAACTGGGGAAGTCTGGATCAGGAGCTTCTGGCCGGATTGATGGACGCCAATGCGACTTCCCGCCGGCCGCTGGATGCGCGCCAGATCATGTACGAGGCCTTGATCCGTTCGGCATTGGAGTCAGCGCGGCGCGCCGAGGACCTCGGTCTTCCGGGTCACCAGATCCTGCTTTCTTGCAAGGTCTCCGGCGTGCGAGACCTCATCGCGGTCTACCGGGAGTTGTCCCGGCGTACCGACCATGCCTTGCACCTCGGACTGACGGAGGCTGGCATGGGGACCAAGGGCATCGTCGCGTCCACGTCTGCGTTGGGGGTGCTGCTGCAGGAAGGCATCGGCGATACCATTCGGGTTTCGCTGACGCCGGCACCGGGAGAGTCCCGTACGCAGGAAGTTGTTGTCGCACTGGAAATCCTGCAGGCACTCGGGTTGCGGACCTTTGTTCCGAGCGTCACGGCTTGCCCGGGCTGTGGACGGACGACCAGCAGTGTGTTCCAGGAACTGGCGCAGGACATCGACTTGCATCTGCGCGCGCAAATGCCCGGATGGCGCGAACAGTATCCCGGGGTCGAGGGACTCCGCGTCGCCGTGATGGGTTGCATCGTCAATGGTCCTGGAGAAAGTCGTCATGCCGATATCGGCATCAGTCTTGCTGGGACCGGCGAGCAGCCTTCGGCACCGGTGTATGTCGACGGAGAAAAACGTCATACCCTTCGCGGTGCCGATATCGCGGCCCAGTTCATCGACATCGTTCACGGCTACATCGACCAGCGTTGGGGCCGGCGGGCTGATTGATCCCGGATCCGAGATCGATCCGCCGTACTCTTCTTTCAACATGAACGTGAAACTCAATGCCGTCAAAGGCATGAATGACCTGTTGCCGCCGCAGTCGGCGGCCTGGGAGTGGTTCGAGGCACGGGTCCGCGACCTGATGCGCTCCTACGGCTACCGCAATATTCGTACTCCCATCGTGGAGCCGACGGCCTTGTTCGTGCGCTCCATCGGTGAGGTCACCGACATCGTCGAAAAGGAGATGTACAGCTTCTCCGACGCCCTGAACGGCGAGCAACTCACCTTGCGCCCGGAGAACACGGCGGCCGTGGTGCGCGCGGCGGTTGAACACAACCTCCTCTACGAGGGCGGCAAGCGCCTGTGGTACACGGGCCCGATGTTTCGTCACGAACGTCCCCAGCGCGGACGCTACCGCCAATTCCATCAGGTTGGAGCCGAGGCACTGGGTTTCGCTGGTCCGGATGTCGACGCCGAACTCATTCTCATGGCACGCCGGCTGTGGGACATGCTCTGCCTGCGCGACGTACGCCTGGAAATCAACTGCCTGGGCCAGCCCGATGAGCGCCAGCGCCATCGGCGCAAGCTCATTGCCTATTTCGAGGCGCACGCCGACCAGCTGGACGAGGACGCCCGCCGCCGCCTTCATGCCAACCCGCTGCGCATCCTCGATACCAAGAACCCCGCCATGCAGGAGCTGGTCGCTGCCGCGCCGAGCCTGCTCGACGAGCTGGGTGAGGAGTCGCGCGCCCATTTCGAGGGCGTGCAGACGCTGCTGCGTGCCCAGGGGCAGGAATTCACGCTCAATCCGCGGTTGGTACGCGGGCTCGACTACTATAACCTCACGGTATTCGAGTGGGTCACCGACCGGCTTGGTGCCCAGGGCACGGTTTGCGCTGGGGGGCGTTACGATGGCCTCATCGAGCAGATCGGGGGGAAACCGGCGCCGGCCTGTGGGTGGGCGCTGGGGATCGAGCGTGTTCTCGATCTGCTTGAACAGGACGGCGCCGTGCCCGCGCCGCCGCAGCCCGACGCCTATGTGGTCGTCACCCACCCGCCTGCACAGGAGCGTGCCATGCAAGTCGCCGAGCGGCTGCGCGCCGCGGGCTTTGCGGTGGTGCTTCACGTCGGGGGTGGCAGCATGAAATCCCAGATGAAAAAAGCGGACGCGAGCGGCGCCCGCCATGCGCTCATCCTCGGTTTCGACGAGTGGGAAGCGGGCGAAGTGACGGTGAAGTCGCTTCGCGAGGGGCAAGGTCTTGCAACCCAGCAGCAGCAAGTTTTACTCGATGCGCCGGGCGCGCTCGAAAGGCGCCTGGCAGGCGCCCTAGAATGACCCCCTGACGTTTCCATGCCAACCGTCGTGAACCCTTTCAATCGATGAGCTACGACCTCGAAGAACAAGATCAGCTTGCGCTCGTGCGCGAATTCTGGGAGCGCTGGGGCAACCTGATCTCATCGCTGTTGCTCGCCGTGGCCGCGGCCTGGGCCGCATGGGGTGGGTGGCAGTGGTGGCAAGGCCGGCAGGTGCTGCAGGCGGCATCTCTGTACGCCCAACTCGACAGCAGGGTCGCCGCCGACGACCTGCGGGACGCCGATCCGATCTGGGCCGAACTGCGAGATCACGATGGTCATGGAGCTTATGCCCAGATGGGTGCATTGCGGATTGCGCGCGCGCAAGCGGCCAAGGGCGACGTCTCCGCAGCGGAAGCATCCCTGCGCTGGGCGGTAAAACATGCGCAAAGCACCTCGTATCGGGCGGTTGCGATGCTTGATTTGTCGGCCTTGCAAGCCGATGCCAAGCAACTGACGCAGGCGCTCGCCACCGTGGCCAGCGCGCCGGCGCCGGAATTCGATGGCGTGTTCGCGGCGCGCCGCGGTGATTTGCAGGCGCTCATGGGCCAGCGAGCCCAGGCGCGTGACGCCTACCGCAAGGCATTGGTGCTGCTGCCACCTGACTCGTCATACCGTGGTCTGGTGCAGCGCAAGCTGGAAAGCGTTGGAGGTGCGGCATGAAGCGACTGCTTGGTTTGACGCGTGCGGCGCTGTTGCTCGCCTCGGTGGCCTTGGCGGCCTGTTCGTTTGCGCCGAAGCGCCCCGATCCGACGCCTCTGACACCGGCGCCGGGTATTTTGAAGGTTCGGGCGGCATGGTCGGTGCGTAGCGGACCCGTGCCTGCAACCTTCTCCACGACGGTGGCTGATTCGGGGGCGTTCGTCGCATCCAGCGACGGGACGGTCATGCGGATCGACGCCGCCAGCGGCGCAGTGAACTGGCGCGCCCAGGTGGCGGGAGGCATCGAAGCCGGCGTCGGCAGTGACGGCAATTTCACGGCGGTGGTGAATCACGCCAACGAGGTCGTCTCCATGGGTCCGAAGGGGCAGATCCTGTGGCGATATCAACTTCCGACCAGCGTGATCACCGCGCCAGCGGTGTCCGGTGGTGTCATCGTCGTCCAGGGGGCCGACCAGCGTCTCTGGGCTTTCAATGCCGCCACGGGCGCAGTGCTCTGGAGTGACGAGCAGCGCGCACCGGCCTTGTTGCTGCAACAGGCGGGAGGCATCGTCACGATGCGCGGCGCCGTTGTCCTCGGCGATGCGCTTGGGCGTCTCACGGCGCTGCAGCTGACCAATGGCGTACCAATCTGGGAGACCCCGCTCACCCATCCGAAAGGCAGTACCGAAGTTGAGCGCGTGGTGGGGATCACCGGTTTTCCTTCGTTGGCTGACCGCACGATCTGTGCCCGCGCTTACCAGTCTGTGGTTGGCTGCCTTGACCTTAAAGGCGGGGTCTCGCGCTGGACAGTCCCGTCGAACGGGTCCACCGGGGTGAGTCAGAACGGCCGCATCGTCGTCGGCACCGATAGCGACGGAACCGTCCAGGCCTGGAGTGTCGCCGACGGCAAATTCGTTTGGAAGAATACCCAACTGCGCTATCGTTCGGTCGGCGCGCCATTGCTGGTGGGAGCCACCGTCGCCGTTGGCGACTATCAGGGCGAGGTGAGTTTTCTGTCGGCCAAGGATGGCACGCTGGTCGGACGTGTGGCGACTGACGGGACCGCGATCGCATCCGCACCGGTCGCCGCGGGCAATGTCATGATCGTCGTGACGCGCAGCGGCGGCATCTACGGTTTTCAGCCCGAGTAATCACATGCCCATGATTCCCGTGGTGGCGTTGGTTGGCCGGCCCAATGTGGGCAAGTCGACTCTCTTCAACCGCATCACCCGTTCGCGGGACGCCATTGTCGCCAACATTCCCGGACTGACCCGTGATCGGCACTACGCGCGGACGCACTGGGATGGGCGTTCGTTCCTGGTGGTGGACACGGGGGGATTCGAGCCGGTCGTCGACACCGGCATCGTTGCCGAAATGGCTCGGCAGACGCGCCAGGCGATCGCCGAAGCCGACGTCGTCGTGTTTCTTACCGACGCGCGCACCGGCCTGGCGCCCCAAGACGAACAGATTGCCGCGTATCTGCGTCGTACGGGCAAGGCCGTTCTGCTGGCGGTCAACAAGGCCGAGGGCCTGCCGCCGACGGCCATGGCGGAATTCCACGAACTCGGATTGGGGCAGCCCCTGGCAGTCAGTGCTGCACATGGCAGCGGAGTCGGGATGCTGCTGGATGCAGTGGCGGCGCGGCTGCCGGCGCCCGAAATCGAGCCTGACGACGTGGCGGCGGCCGAGCCGGGCATGCGCAAGGTCAAGTTGGCCATTGTCGGACGTCCCAATGTCGGTAAATCGACCCTGGTCAACGCACTGGTCGGGGAAGAGCGTGTCATTGCCTTCGATCAGCCCGGCACGACACGCGATGCCATTGAGGTGCCGTTCGATCGCGACGGGGTCTCCTACACGCTGATCGACACCGCCGGCCTGCGCCGCAAGGGCAAGGTGTTCGAGACCATCGAGAAGTTCTCGGTCCTCAAGACCTTGCAGGCGATCGAATCCGCGAACGTCGTGGTGCTGCTGCTCGACGCCTGCGAGGACGTGTCTGATCAGGATGCGCATATCGCCGGGTTCGCGGTGGAATCAGGGCGTGCCGTCGTCGTGGCTGCGAATAAATGGGACAGGGTGGACGACTATCGTCGGCAACTGTTCAAGAACAGCATCGCCGAGCGTCTGCCATTCCTGGCGTTTGCGCGTCAGCATGAAATCTCGGCGCTCAACCGGCGCGGCCTTGCGACGCTCCTGAAGTCGGTGAACGAGGCCTACAAAGCGGCATTCGCCAAACTCTCGACCCCGCGTCTGACGCGGGCGCTCCAGGAGGCAGTCGCATTTCAGCAGCCGCCGCGCGCCGGCACAGTGCGGCCGAAGCTGCGATACGCGCATCAGGGGGGGCAGAATCCGCCAGTGATCGTGATTCACGGCAACGCGCTGGACCGGGTTCCCGGCAGTTACACCCGATATCTCGAGGCGCGCATGGCGCGGACGTTCAAGCTCGCCGGGACTCCGCTTCGCATCGAGTACCGCAGTTCTCACAACCCATACCGCCCGGACTGAATCGTCGGCGATGACGTCGTCGTTACGACAGATTCCAGTCGCTTTGACGGGCTGTTAATACGGGTTTGGCGCCTTCGATTGCGCGCACTCGAGTATGCTGTGTACGCTCGCGCCGGCAGTTGCTGGCTCACTATTTCAACTGGAGTTTTACATGAGTAACAAAGGGCAGTTGCTACAAGACCCCTTCCTGAACCTGCTGCGCAAGGAACACGTCCAGGTGTCCATTTACCTTGTCAATGGCATCAAGTTGCAGGGACATATCGAATCGTTTGATCAGTATGTCGTCCTTCTCCGCAACACGGTGACCCAGATGGTCTACAAACACGCCATTTCGACTGTGGTCCCCGCACGTCCCGTGAATTTCCACGTTGGTCCAGCCGAACCAGAAGTCGCCTGAGCGCGCGCGGGGTCTCCCTGCATTGTCCCAACCTCCATTACCGACGGCCCAGACCGGGTCTGGGCCCGTCCCCAATCCCAGCGCGATCGTCGTGGGTGCCGAAACCGGGGAGCCCTATGCCGACCGCGAACTGCACGAACTGCGCGAACTCGCGTCTTCCGCCGGGTTCATCGTGGGGGGAAGCCTGTGGAGCACGCGTCGCCGGATCGATCCAGCGCTCTACCTGGGCTCGGGGAAGGTCGACGAACTCAAGCAGCAGGTGGCGGCGGCGGGGGCAGCGCGGGTCCTGTTTGACAACGCCTTGTCGCCCGCGCAGCAGCGAAACCTTGAAAATGCGCTTGGCGTGCCGGTATGGGACCGCACCGCGCTGATCCTCGAGATTTTCGCGCGGCGCGCGCGTAGCGCGGAGGGCAAGCTCCAGGTCGAACTTGCCCGCTTGCGACATGCGGCCACCAGGCTGGTGCGGGGCTGGACCCACCTCGAGCGGCAGCAGGGAGGGATCGGTTTGCGCGGCGGTCCGGGGGAAAAGCAGATTGAGCTCGACCGTCGCATGCTTGAGGACAAAATCAAGCAACTTCAGATTCGCCTCCGCAAGCTCGAGCGCCAGCGCGGAACGCAACGGCGCGCCCGTGCCCGGGGCGGCCAGTTGCGGGTGTCCATCGTCGGCTACACCAACGCCGGCAAAAGC
Source organism: Thiomonas sp. (assembly GCA_027311065.1). Classification (GTDB taxonomy): domain Bacteria; phylum Pseudomonadota; class Gammaproteobacteria; order Burkholderiales; family Burkholderiaceae_C; genus Thiomonas_A. The sequence goes on from DAICZP010000021.1 coordinate 8,409, forward strand.
ACCCTGTTCAATGGACTCACGCGCGCACAAGCCTATGCGGCGGATCAGCTGTTCGCGACACTCGACACCACGACGCGCCGCGTCTACCTGGCACCGGCGTGCTTCGCAGTCATATCAGACACGGTAGGATTCATTCGCGAACTTCCGCACAGCCTGGTCGAAGCATTCAAGGCGACGCTGGACGAGGCGCTGGAAGCCGACGTGCTGTTGCATGTGGTCGATTTATCCAACCCGCAGCGCGATGCCCAGATCGAGCAGGTCAACACGGTGCTCGCCGACATCGGTGCGAAGGACGTTCCGCAGATCCTTGTCTACAACAAGATCGACAGGCTCGATGCACCGGTTCCGTACTCCCAGCGTTACGCCGCCCATGCCGGCGGGCAAGGGCGTGATAGCATCGTCAGCTTTGATGTCAGCGCGCTGACGGGCGCTGGCATCGACGCGCTGCGCGCGCATCTGGCGGAGCTTGCGTTACGACAGCTTGCAGAATTCGAGCGCGGCACCATGCACGAACCGCCCCCCAACCACAACGCCTGAAGCTTTGGATCCAATCATGCAGACCCCGCGGCCCGCCATGCTCCATGCGCAAGCGTCGTCCATGCGGGCGGCGGGATCGACGCTGGACGCGCACATCTGCCTGCAGACACCTCCCGATCCGCGTCAGGATGGTGGCCGTCGCGATGACCGGCGCGGGACGTCGCCCGGATCCCCGCCCGACCTCGACGAGCTGTGGCGCGATTTCAATCGCAAGCTCAACGATCTGTTCCGTCGGCGCGGGGGAGGCTTGGGCGGTCCGCGCGGTCCGCGCCGTTCCGGCTTCAAACCTTCCGGACCGCTTGCAGGAATGGCAGCGTCCGTGGTGGCCGTGCTGTTCGTGTTGACGTGGCTGGGATCGGGATTTTTCGTCGTCCAGGACGGCGAGCAGGGTGTGGTCACGCAATTGGGGCGCATCGTCGGCCTGGAGGATCCGGGTTTGCATTGGCACCTGCCGGGGCCGTTCGGGGGGGTGCAGATCGTTGACGTCGGACAGTCGCGCGTGGTTGATCTGGGGATCGGCGCAAGCGATGGCGACGGCGGCATGGGGCCTGGCGAACTTGTCACCGCAGATGGCGACATCGTCGACGTGCGCTATTCGGTGCGTTACCGCATCATCGACGCGCGCGCCTACGTGCTCGCGGGCAATGATCCTGACGCATTGGTACGCAATGCAGGGCGCGTCGCGGTGCGCGAAATCGTTGGGGCACGAACGGTCGGCGCATTGCTCGGCACCGGGCACGCAACGCTGGCTGACCAGACGCAGCAGCGAATCCAGGCTCTGCTCGATCCCGTCAAGGCAGGCATCGATGTGACGGGGGTTACCGTGAAACAGGTGCAGCCTCCAGCGGCGACACGTTCCGCATTCGCGGCACTGTCCGCGGCCAGGCAGGTCAGCGACCAATGGATCGCCGACGCGCGGGGACACGCCGGAGAGGTCGTGACCAGTGCCCGCGGGACTGCCAGCGCCATGCTGCTGAAAGCCGAGGCCTACCGGACGCGCGTGGTGGCCGAGGCGACCGGGGATGCAGATCGCTTCAACAAGGTGCTGACGCAGTACCGCAAGGCGCCTGAAGTCACGCGCGAAAGCATGTACCTGCAAGCCATGCAGGACATGCTCAGCAAGGTGACAAAGGTTGTGGTTGACACCCATGGCAGCGGAACCGTCATCAATCTTCCTCTCGACAAGTTGCTGGCGGCCGATGGCGCAAGCCAGGCGTCGTCGTCGCTACAGGAGGGAGTGCCTGCCTCGCTGCGGCCCCCGGTATCTGCACCCCTCTCGCTCACAGCGCCGCAGGCATCGACGAGCGGCAGTATGCCAGCGGCCTCGTCTGCTGGTGGCGCCGGCACCGCGCTCGCGCGCCCGTCGGCGGCGGCATCCTTGTCGACGTCCGCGCCCCTGCCTCCGACAAATCCAGCTTCGGCCGGCGATCCGCGCGTGCTCTCGCGCAATCGCGACGCCCGTTGAGTTCACCGCCCATGATGCGACCGATCGCTTTTGTCCTTGCACTGGCCATTGCCGCGGCGCTGGCTGCTTCCTGCCTGTTTGTCGTCGATCAGCACGACAGCGCGGTGTTGTTCTCGATGGGGACGATCGAACACGGAGTCGACGCCCCGGGGTTGCATTTCAAGTGGCCGACGCCATTCGAGAATGTGCTGTACGTGGACATGCGGCCACGCATCGAGGATAGTGCAGGATCGGTGCGTTTCAGTACCGCTGGAACGCCTGGTGTGATGCTTGCGTGGTCACTGCGTTGGCGTGTCCGCGATCCCGTGCGCTTCGTACGGCGTTTCGGCGCGGTCGACCGGCGTGCTGACGCTTGGCTGCAGTCGGCAGTCCACACTGCGCTGGCGGCGCAGGTGCGGTCGCTCAATGTTGCGCAGCTTGTCGGCGCGCCTGGTGACAAGGCGGCGCAGGCTGCCGGCGAGGCTTTGGTTGCGTCGGTGGCAGCCAGTGGAATCGAGCCCTTGAATCTGCAGATCACCAGGGTGTCCTACGCACCGGATGTCGCGCAATCGGTCTATGCGCAGATGGGCGCGAGGCAACGCACCGCAGCGGTGACGCTACGTGCGCAAGCGCAGGCTGAAGCAGACACCATCCGTGCCGAGGCTGACAAACAGCGCGCGGACATTCTCGCTGCGGCCTATCAAAAGTCGCAGTCCATCATGGGGGATGGTGATGCCAAGGCGGCGCAGGCCTATGCGGCGTCGTTCGGCCAGGATCCGAAATTCGCGGCGTTCTTCCGAAGCCTGCAGGCCTACCGTGCGAGTTTCTCCAAGCGCAGCGATGTGATGGTCTTCGATACCTCGAGCGAATTTTTCCGCTACATGCGTGGCGCGGCCAGCGCACCTGCGCGCGGCAAACACTGAGCGGCCCCAGCGCGGCCGCCGGTGCGGCGCCACGCGGCTCGGGCGCTGACACGCCTAAAATGCAATGTTCGCCAGCCGGCGGATGATTTCCGTTCACTTTCAATGTGGTCTATTCGCGCATGAATGCCTGGCTCCTCCCCGAGCAGATTTCCGACGTCCTCCCGAGCGAGGCCTTCACTGTGGAGTCATTGCGCCGACGCCTGCTCGACGATGCGGTGGCGCACGGCTATGAACTCGTCATCCCGCCGATGCTGGAGCACGTGGACTCGCTGCTTTCCGGGGCAGGCCAGGACCTCGAACTGCAGACCTTCAAGCTGGTCGACCCCTTGTCGGGGCGTACCCTCGGCTTGCGCGCCGACATGACACCGCAGGCGGCACGCATCGACGCGCACTTGCTCAACCGCAAAGGCGTGACGCGGCTTTGCTATTGCGGAAGCGTTGTGCATACCCATGCCCAGGGCGTCAACGCAACGCGCGAGCCTTTGCAGTTTGGTGTCGAGCTCTACGGGCACGCCGGTCTCGAGGCCGATATCGAGGTGCAGCGCTTGGCTGTACAGGGGCTTCGCCTCGGCGGCGTACGCCACATGACACTCGCGTTGTCGGACGCGCGCCTGGTTCGCGGCATCCTGGGTGGAATGATGGCCGGGCCTGAGCACATCGGTCAGATTCTGGAGGCACTCGCCCGCAAGGACGTTCCGCGCCTGCAGCAGCTGACCCAGGGCACGCAGACGGAACAGCGTGATGCCATTCTGGCATTGCCAGACCTTTTCGGTGACGTCTCGATCCTTGCGCAGGCGCGCGCCGTCCTCCCGGACCGCCCGCTGGTGGCGCAAGCGCTGGCGGACCTCGAGCGCCTGGCGCGACTGCATGCGTGCCCCGACGTCGACGTGCAGATCGACCTTGCCGATTTGCGCGGCTACCACTATCACACTGGCGTGATTTTCGGCCTGTTTGCAGCGTCGGAGCCCGATGCGCTGGTTCGCGGTGGCCGCTACGATGAAATCGGTGCGACCTTCGGGCGCCCGCGCCCGGCGACCGGATGCACGCTTGACCTGCGCGCGCTTGCGCGCCACCATCCACGTCCGGTGGCGCGCCCGGCGATTCTGGCGCGGTGGTCGACCGCCCCGGGCTATCACGCCGCGGTGCAGGCGCTGCGAGCGCGAGGCGAATGCGTCATTGAACAACCGGTCGAGGCCGTGCTGGAAGGCCTCAGCTTTGATTGTGATCGCGAACTCGCTTTCGACGGCGAGGGCTGGGATGTTCGTCCTTATCATGCGGGCTGACGCCGCACGGCCGCGGGCCACGGGTTTTATCCCCTGGTTTTGTACAGGCGCCCATCACGCTTCATTGTTTTCATCCAATATCAATCTCATTTCCAGGCGAGAGGTCTCGTGAGTACAGGACGTAACGTGGTGGTCGTCGGCAACCAGTGGGGCGACGAAGGCAAGGGCAAGGTCGTTGACTGGCTCACCGATCAGGCACATGGTGTGGTGCGCTTTCAGGGCGGGCACAATGCGGGCCATACCCTGGTGATCAACGGGCAGAAGACCGCGTTGCAGCTTATCCCGTCGGGTGTGATGCGTCCGGGCGTCGCCTGCTACATCGGCAATGGCGTCGTGGTCGATCCCTCGCACTTGCAGCTCGAAATCGGCCGACTGGAGGCCGCTGGGGTTGATGTGTGCTCGCGTCTGCACATCAGTGAGTCCTGTCCTTTGGTGCTCCCCTCGCACGTCGCCCTCGATGTGGCGCGCGAAGCGCGTCGCGAGTCGTGCGGGGTGGGGAAGATCGGCACGACCGGCAAGGGGATCGGTCCCGCTTATGAAGACAAAGTGGCGCGGCGGGCGGTGAGGGCACAGGATTTGAAGCATCCGCAGCGGCTAGCCGAAAAGTTGCGGGAAACCCTCGATCTTCATAATTTCATGTTGCGCGCTTATCTGCACGCGGATGAGGTCCCGTTTGCGTCGACATACGCGCGCCTGCTCGAGCTTGCGGGTTTGGTGACGCCGATGCTGGCGGATGTCGGTGACCTGATTTACAAGTGTCATGTGCGTGGCGAGCGCTTGCTGTTCGAAGGCGCTCAGGGAACCCTGCTCGATATTGATCACGGCACGTATCCCTTTGTCACCTCCAGCAACTGTGTCGCTGGCAATGCTGCCGCCGGCTCGGGTATCGGGCCCGGATATCTGGACTATGTGCTGGGCATCACCAAGGCCTACACCACCCGCGTCGGCAGCGGACCGTTTCCTTCAGAGTTGCCGATTGACGTGCCGGGTACTGTCGGGCACCATCTGCATACGGTCGGTCAGGAGCGCGGCACCGTCACCGGGCGGCCGCGACGCTGCGGCTGGCTGGATACCGCGGCGCTCAAGCGGGCGAACATCATCAATTCCACCAGCGGGCAATGCATCACCAAGCTCGATGTCCTTGATGGACTGGCGGAGATTCGCATGTGCGTTGGTTACCGTCTCGACGGAAAGGTCATCGATATCCTGCCGCTCGACGCGGACGACATCGCCCGTTGCGAGCCGATGTACGAATCGATGCCGGGCTGGACCCAATCCACCGCCGGTGTCACGCGCTGGGATGCCCTCCCGCAGGCGGCACGCAACTATCTCGACCGCATCGCCGAGCTCAGCGGCACGCCGATCGCCATGGTGTCGACCGGTCCCGATCGTGAGCACACCATTGTGCTGCAGCACCCGTTCGGCGTTTGAACCCGTCTCGCGGATATCGTCACGTCCCCCAACGCCAGGAAACCCCGGAACTCTTTATGCTCAGCGAAGACGGCAAGCATATGTACGTGTCGTGGGACGAATACCACGCACTGATCGAAAAGCTCGCGCTCAGGATTCACCAATCAGGCTGGGAATTCGACCAGATTCTCTGTCTCGCTCGGGGTGGATCCCGTCCGGGAGACATTCTGTCCCGAATTTTTTCCAAGCCGCTGGCCATCATGGCGACGAGCGCATATCGCGATGGCGCCAGTGAACGCGGTGCGCTTGATATCGCACGCACCATCACCATGGCACGCGGTGAACTGCAAGGCAATGTGCTTCTGGTCGACGACCTGGCTGATTCCGGCGAGACGCTCAAGGCGGTCGGTGACCGTGTGCGCAGCGGAATGCCGGGTATTCGAGAAATGCGAAGCGCCGTGCTGTGGGTGAAAGGGGTCTCGACCGTGCTGCCGGATTATTACGTCGATATGCTGCCGTCAAGCCCTTGGATTCACCAACCTTTCGAGGACTATGACAGTATTCGTCCGGCGAAACTGGCCGAGCGCTGGAAAATCTAGGCTCCGGGTTTGCGTGTGAGTCCGCGCGAGTGTGAAAAAATCCACGCTTGGGTCGTGCGTTCACCGTTAGCATCTTGCGTGGGCGCGAGACGGTCGCGGGATGGAGAGATCGATGAAAGCGGGCGGGAGTGGATTCACTCTGATTGAATTGCTGGTCGTCGTCGCGATCGTGGCGGCGATCGCTGCGTTCGCCGTGCCTGCCTACGAGTCCCATGTGATGTCCTCCGAAGTCAAGGCTGCGCAGACCGCCATGCTGGCTTGCGCAAATGATCTGCAGAGTTGGGCGCAGGACCACGAAACATTTGTCGGCGCTTGCCAGAGCCCGCCCCAGGCGACAAATTTCACCATCAGTTGTTCCGGACTCAGCGCCAATGCGTATGTGGTCACTGCCACCGGAACCGGGATGAATGCCGGATTCACCTTCACGCTGGACCAGACCGGCATGCGCGCGACCACTGGCGCCCCCTCGGGCTGGGCCACCAACGCCACTTGCTGGGTCAGCGACAAGCAGGGCGATTGCGCACCACTGTAGACGAAGATCGTATGCGCGCCCGAGGCTTCACGTTGATCGAACTGATGGTGGTCCTCCTGATAGCGGCCGTCATTGCTGTCATCGCGCTTCCTTCGATACGCAACCCCGTGCGCGACCAGCAGACCGAAGCATTGGCGTCGCGCTTCCAGCAGGATCTGGCGTGGCTTCGGGGGCAGGCGGTGTCGGGTGCAACGACCGCGACCTTGACCATCGGGGCGGGCTGCACCTGGACCGTGGCGACGGGTGGTGGAAACAATGACGTGGCGCATTCCATGACTGCGGCCACCTTGGCTGCCACGGCGCCAGGGACGACGTGCAACGCCACCATGACGTCGATCAGTTTCGATCCGCTGGGCATGGCAACGATCGCGCCGGGCACACTCGCCAGCCAGACCATTGCATTCATTCCAACGACCGGGAGCAGTGTGACCCTTCAAATCTTCGATTCCGGCGCCATCGTGAGCAATCCCGCCAATGCGTCGTGACCGTCAACGTGGCGTGGGCCTGATCGATGCATTGGCGGCGTTGCTGGTGTTTGCGGTCGGCCTGCTGGGTCTTGCCCTTCTTTACACGCGGGCAGCGCCGGCACCCATTCAAAACGCGCAGGCGGCCTCGGCACAGCTCGCCGCGGACAGTTTCCTGGCCACTGTTGCCGCGAGCCCGAGCGTGCTGCCGCTGACGCTGAGCAATGTCACTGCCTCGAGCGGCATGCCGGCCAGCCTGCAGGGGTGGTTTACACAATCGGCGCAATCGATGCCATTGCTGACGGTGAGCGTCGTATCCAGTGCAGACGCGTCTGGCAATGCGTGCTCAAGCCAGAGCTGTGCGCTGACCCTGACCCTGCAATGGGGTCCAACAAGCGCCGGGCACATACAGGTGTTCCATGGACAGATCGGTTTCCACTAACCGGGGTATGACCCTGGTCGAGTTGATGGTCGCCCTTGGGGTCGGCTCCATCCTCGCAATTGCCGTCGCCGCCGTCATGGTGTTTGGGTTTCAAAGTGAGCAGACGGGTATCAAGCTCACGGACCTCAATACCAATGCGCGCGCTGCTCTGACACTTCTCACGCGCGATATTGGCAGCAGTGGGTTCATGCAACAGGGTGCGCAGGGGCAATGCGGCGCGACGCTGACCTACGAAGCATCGCCAACGCCGCAGTACGGAACGTTGGCGCCGATTCTCGCGACTTCGCAGTCGCGAGGAAGCAATCTTGCCACGACCGGTACGGCGATGACCTATCCGGCGTCGGGAAACACCAATCCGGCCGGATTCACGCAGGCGATCCAGGTCATTGCCGCGCCTAGCGCATCCGCGTTCGCGAACGCGGCACAGAGCCCGATCAGCACCGTCGCCATCACCGGAGCGGATCCGCTCGCGACCAACCTGCTGCCGGTCCCGGCGTTGCAGGCGGCGGCCCTGCATGTCGGGGACGTTGCCCTGGTGCAGGTACCGCTCCCCCAGGGCGTCGCATGCCTGCGGGTACCGATCACGGGCGTCGCAACCCCGACTGGCGCCGGCGCAGCCGCATACATGAATGTTTCGAGTAGCGGATCCGCTCTGATGCCCTCAAACGGCTATGCAGGATTCTCGGCGCAGCTTTCAACGCTCTACAACGTGTCGCTTGCAAGCTCCGAGCTCACGCATGCGCGGTTGATCGATCTCGGGCCGCAGGCGGGGTCGACGCTGCAAATCGTGCAATACTGGATTGCCCAGCAGGCGTTGCAGGGAGGAAGCACGGCCCCTGTGTTGATGCGGTCGACGTTCAGCGCGCTCAATGGGGCGCAGTTGGATATCCATCCCATCGCGCCGGGCGTCGTGAGCTTGCAGACGCTGGCCGGCGTCACGACGACGCCGGGATCCGCGATCACGTGGAAATCGTGGAGTAATGTCACGTCCACCGATACGGTGGTTGCATTCGATGTGGCACTGGTTTTGCGCTCGCTGCACGACGACCCGCAATACACGGCGCCCTCACAAATCACGGTTCCGCAGCCCGCCAGCGGCTTGACGACAAGCAACAGTTTCGTGCCGTACACCGTCCAGACTGGAGAAACGCACCGGCATTTTGGTGCCTACA
>DAICZP010000022.1 GCA_027311065.1 Thiomonas sp.
GGGGCAGTTCGGTGACGCAGTCGCCCTACTTGTTGTTCGCGAACGATTTCATTGCCTATCCCAGCGCGACGAATGGCGCGTATCTGCACAGCATCCAGGGGGGCGATGTCTACGGCGTGTTCGGTGGCAACTATGCCTTCGGCGCTTACTCGTCACCCCAGGCGGACATGAACCGTACCGGGTTCTACGCGCTGCAAGCCAAAGCCGGTGCCAAGGCGCCATCGACTGCCGCTGACTACGCGGTGGTGGCGGTGCTCGCTCCGGGGGACACCACCTTTGACATCAGCCAGGCGAATACCTTGTTGATCACCATGGGCAACACGCAGTCTCCTGCCGGCAACGCCAATGTGTTCACGGTTGACATGAACGACGGGGTCGGCTCGAACGCGCCGGCCAATGACTGCTCCTACGACCAGACATTGAGCGGACTCGGGGGAAATGTTTCCAGCAGTGCGTTGGGTGTGCGCAACTATGCCATTCCATTCAGCAGTTTCACTTGCAGCAGCGGAAGCATGACGGGCTTGCTGTCGACCGGTATCACGACGGTGGCGGTGAAGATCGTCGGCAGCAAGAACCCGAACGTCGCCGCCGGTGAATACGACATCGTGGCTGTCGGCAGCATCGGATTCACCCACTGGGCGGCCTCGTCCAGTGACATTACGGCCTTGAGCCAGTAGTGCAGGGTTGGCGCAGGTTCGAGCCTGCGCCAGACCTGTTTTTTTGTGGGTTTATGAAAGCGGTTTCATGCGTCGGGATTGCTCGGCTGGTTGGCACCGCAATGTGTGGTTTCGTCAAGAGCACTGTTCTTTTGCAGGACTTCTGCGCGATCGTGCGCCAAGGAGATGAGGAATGATGAGAGCAATAAGCAAATTGCGACTGGGATGGTGGGTCCTCGGACTTGCCGGCATGTTGTCTGCCTGCGGTGGAGGGTCCAACGGCACGCCGCTATATACCGTGTCTGGCGTGCTCAGCGGGTTGCCAAGTGGTGCCCAGATCACGCTGGCGGACAATGCGTCCGATACCTTGACGCTGAACGCCAACGGCAATTTTTCCTTTGCGCAGTCGGTCGCGCAAAGCGGTAATTACGCTGTGACCGTGGCCACTGCGCCCGCCGGGCAGGTCTGCACCGTGTCCAATGGCTCTGGTACGGGCATCAGCTCCAACGTGACCAACGTCACGGTGGCATGCGCCCCAAGCACCAGCACCTACACCATTGGTGGCCAGGTTTCAGGTCTTGGCGCGTCGTCCAGTGTGGTGCTGCTCGACAACAACGCAGGCCCCGTGACGGTGAATGCCAATGGCAGTTTCACCTTTGCCAACGGCATCGCGGCTGGCGGCGGCTACGCCGTCACTGTGGGCACCCAGCCCGCAGGGCAGACGTGTACGGTTTCGAACGCCTCTGGCGCGGGGGTCAACGCCAATATCACCAACGTCAGCGTGGTGTGTGCGAGCAGCGCTTCCTACACCATCGGCGGCAGCGTCAGCGGCTTGCCCAGCGGGCAGCAACTGAGCCTGGTTGACAACGGGGACAGCACGCATGCCTTGAGCGTCACCAGCAATGGCGCGTTCACGTTCCCCAATGCGGTCAGCGGCGCTTACGCCGTCACCGTGGGAACCCAGCCCAGCGGTGCCACGTGCACGGTGAGCAGCGGCTCGGGAACAGCGACCGCCAACGTGACCAATGTTGCGGTCAGCTGCTCTGTTCCCAACGATACGATCGGGGGCACCGTGAGTGGGTTGAGCAGCGGGCAGACTGCGACGCTGGAACTCAATGGTGACGCGGCCAACACCGTCGCGCTGACATCGACCACGTCGAGCTTCACCTTTCCGACGCCGGTCGCGCAAGGCGGCCCCTACGCGGTGACGGTGGCAACCCAACCGACGGCCGAAACCTGCACGGTGACGAATGGTAACGGTACGGCTGCCGGCAACGTCACCAACGTCGGCGTCAGCTGCGCGACCGCAGCCTCCGCGTTGACCTTCTCCAGTGGTTTTCAGACGACGGCAACCAATCCTGCCACCACGGTCGAAGGTGGGGGTTACGGAGGATACGGCGGTAGCAGTCTGGACGGGAACTCCACCTATGCACCTAGCTCGGGCTTTGGGGCCGGCACGGTCGCGCAGAATTCGCTCACGCCTGCCTCGACCTACATGTACTTTTATTACCAGTTCCCGGCGGCCGCGCTGCCGGCCAACGCTCCGACCTACGAGTACGTGGGTGCCTACGTGCAGGCACCTGGTGTGACGGCTCTGAACGGTTCGGGCGATACGAAAGGGGTGACAATCAGCGGGCAGAATTACCTTCAGTTCACGCTGAACGAGAACGCCGAATGGGCCAACGCCTCCAGCAACAACTTCCTCATCATCCTGACCCTTGGCAAGTACTACAACATCGGCACCTCGAGTGCACCCACGGTCTGCAGGCTGCAGCTTCAGGACGTCGTCAAGCCAGCCAGCGCCACAGCTGCCAAGACGGCGACCGCCTACAAGGTTGCGCTGAGCGACTTCACCGTCGCGCAGAACTGCAATCAGCCGATCAGCACGGTCGCGCAGGCCCTGGCAGCGTCGCCGATCTCGCAGATCGACTTCCAGGCCGCGGGTGGAACGTCAGCGTTGAAGCAGGGGGTCAATGGTCTGGTCAGCAGCTCCAACCTGAGCGTGTCGACGCAGACGACGGGGGGAGCGGCACCGTATCTGGTGCCGACCACGCTGGCATTGACGGGCGGCATCAGCTTCGCCCCCTGAGTGTTGCGCGCTGGCGCCGACCGCTCTACGGCTCGGTGCTGGCCATGATGCTCGCCACGCCCGTCGCGCCCGCCGCGACGGGTATCGTGGTCCCCCAGCGCAGCGTGACCGAAGTTCCGGTCACGCTGCGCGGTGCATTCGGGATGCCGGTTCGGCGGGCGATGGTGGTCACCATGGTGGCGCCGCGCGGCGTCAGGCATGCACCGTTCCTGATCATCCTCCACGGGCGTCCGGCCAGCCGGGATGGGCGCATCCGTATGGGGCGCGTTGAATTCCCGGGTAACGCCGATTGGTTCGCGTCTCTCGGCTACGTCGTGCTGGTGCCCACGCGCGTCGGTTATGGCGTGACCGGTGGGCCGGATCTGGAGTTCACCGGGCCCTGTTTTTACAAGGACTACGCCCAGGGAATGCGGCCGGTGGTTCAGGAGACGCGCCAATTGCTGCGGGTCGCCGCGGCGCTTGCGCAGGTCGATCCGACCCGCGGGCTGATCGTGGGCGACTCGTTCGGGGGCATTGCGGCGATCGCGGTGGCAGCAGCAAAGCTGCCCGGCGTGCGGGGTGTCGTCAACTTTTCCGGTGGCGATGGCGGCGATCTGCGGCGCCACATCGACCACCCGTGTCGCGGTGACCAGATGGCCGCAACCTTGGCGGGCTACGGTCGCACCGATCGCATCCCGAGCCTTTGGCTTTACAGTGCGAATGATCGGTACTGGGGAGTGCGGGAGCCGCGCGTGTGGTTCGGTGCCTTCCGCAGCACCGGGGGCGCGGGCCGTTTTGTTGAACTGCCCGCCGACAAAAACAACGGACATTTCATTTTCAATCGCAACCCGCAAGCTTGGCACGGCGTCTTTCGTGCGTTCGCATCGAGCTTGGGCCTACCCTGATTGAGCAGGAGATCGCAGGATGCCACGACTACCTGCGGCGCGCGGCGCCGCTGCCAGCGCGCAAGCGCAGCCACCACTGGTGACGATCGAAATGGTGGCGCAAGCCGCCGGGGTTTCACCGAGCACGGTTTCGCGCATCCTGAACGGCACCGCGGTCGTCAGCGAGGACAAGGCAAAAGCCGTGCACGGCGCCATCGAGCGCCTGGGCTATGTTCCGAGCCCGGTGGCGCGCGGGCTTGCAGGAGGGCGTACTTTCAGCGTGGGCGCGGTGACGCAATCACTGGACAGCCCGTTCTATGGTGCGGCGTTGCGCGGCATCGAGATCGAGTTGCAGCAGATCGGCTACACGCCGCTTTTCATCAGTGGGCAATGGAACGAGATCGACGAGCGTCGTAGTGTCGCTGTGCTGCGGGCGAGGCGGGTGGACGGCATCATCCTGCTCGATGCCCGGCTGAGTGATGGCGAGCTGCTCCAGCTTGCGGAACAACTCCCTGTGGTGGCGACGGGGCGCACCTTGAGCGCGCCCCGCCTCGCCAGCTTGCGTTTTGATAACTTCCAGGGAGCGGTCGAGGCCACGCAGTACCTGCTGCGGCTGGGCCACCGGCGCGTCGTCTTCATCGCCGGCGCGCCGGATCATCAGGATGCCCAGGAGCGCCAGCGCGGATATCTGCATGCGCTCGCAGTCAGTGGTATCGCTCCCGACGAGAAATTGATCGTCGCGGGTGACTATTCGGAGGCCAGCGGCCTGCGGGCGATCGACGGACTGCTGCGCCGAGGCGCCGAGTTCTCGGCGATATTTGCCGCCAACGACCAGATGGCGCTGGGTGCGATGCTCGGGTTGTACCGGCATGGCATCGCGATCCCCGATCAAGTTTCGGTGGTTGGCTTCGACGACCTGCAGGCGGGGCATTTCTCGATTCCTCCCCTGAGCTCGGTCCATCAACCGAGCTGTGAGATGGGGCAGATCGCGGCGCGTGCCATGGCAGCGCTGCTAGGCGGTACGCGACCGGAACTGCAGCTGCCTGTCCCACGACTGATCGTGCGCGAGTCCGCGGCGCCGTGCCGTCGCGAGTAAGCTCGCCGCGCATTCCGTAGATACCCTAGGTTGACGCCAGCCGGTGTTACCTCAAGAATGTGTGAAACCGCTTTCACACATGATCTGCGACGCACCGTGGGCATTTGCCTGCTGTGCGCCGCATCCGCAGTTGCTTTGGAGTCATCGCTTCACGCTGTCATGCTGCTGCACCGCCGCCAAATCCTTCAGACCCTGACCGTCGGGTGCGCAACGCGCGTGCTGAGCGCATGCTCGCAGGGTGCGCGCCTGTCGGTGCCGTCGCTGGTGGTGGCGGCTTACCCGTCGTTGGATCACGTCGCTCGCGCCGCGGCACCCGCATGGGCTGGGCTGCATCCGAAGATTCCGCTGCGGGTGATCAGCCGTCAGTTCAACGACCACCATACCGCCATGATGACGGCACTCGCCACCGGCTCCGAGTTGCCTGACGTGATGGCGATCGAGGTCGGCTTCCTGGGACGCTTCGCCCGCGGCAGCGGTCTGCTCGACCTCGCGGCCGCGCCTGTCGATATTGGCGCGCAGCGAGCCCACTACACGCCTTACGCGTTCGAACAGGCGCGCCAGCCTGACGGCCAGGTCGCCGCGGCGCCGTGCGACATCGGCCCGGGAACCATGCTGGCGCGTATCGACTTGCTGCGTGCGGCCGGTGTGCCGCTGTCGCGCTTGCAGGGGTCGTGGGACGAGTTCGTGCAGGCGGGCCAGATCATTCGCCAGCGCACCGGAGCATGGCTGGTGCCTGACGCTCGCGATGTGCTGGACATCGTGATTCGCAGTGGCATGGCGGCGGGTGAAGGACTCTATTTCGACGGAGCCGGCAGGCCTGCGCTGCAGAGCGCGCGGTTCGCGCGCGGCTTTGCTCTGGCTGCCAGGGTGCGCAGCCTCGGGCTTGACGCGCGGGCGAAGTCCTGGTCACCGGCATGGGCCAGCGGGATTCGTAACGGACGTATCGCAGTGGTCATGTCCGGGGCCTGGCTTGCTGGCCACATGGCGACCTGGCTGGCGCCACGCACCGCCGGACGCTGGCGCGCGGCGCAGTTGCCTGCGGGTGCGTGGAGCGCCTATGGGGGCAGTTTCCTCGCCGTGCCGCGTCGACTGCCGGCTCGACGTCGAGCGCTGGCGTGGGACTTCCTGCGCCTGCTGACGTTGCAGCGTCAGCGCCAGTTGGATGCCTTCGCCAGCGTCGATGCCTTCCCCGCACTGGTCGACACGTATGACGACGCCGCCTTCGATGTCCCAGTTGCTTTTCTCGGCGGTCAACGCGCGCGACGTCTGTGGCGCACGGCGGCGCTGAACATACGCGCCGTCGGCGTGCATGCGCAAGACGGTTTCGCGGGCGAAGTTGTCGGTGATGCGCTTTACGACGTCCTGGAACGCGGTGTCGAGCAAGGCGTTGCGCTGCGCCGGGCGCAACAGCTGTTGCTGCAGCGGGTGGGGCAGGCGTGATGCGAGCGCATGCCACGACCCAGGTTGCAACGGCACGCCGCCGCATGCCAACCCTGTCACCGACATGGGCTCCGTACGTCATGCTGGCGCCATTCGTTGCGCTGTTTCTCGTGTTCGGGCTGTTTCCGCTGGGCTTTTCGCTGTACCTGGCGTTTCATCGCTGGCAGCCTGCCGCTGGGCTGCGTGCAATGCATTTCGTCGGCCTTGGCAACTTCGCCTTCGCCTTGCGCGACCCCTGGTTCTGGTTGTCCATGCGCAACACGCTATGGCTGGCGTTGGTGGCAGGGACAGCGCAGCATCTCGTCGCCATTCCACTGGCGGTGTTCCTTCAGGGATTGGCCGCGCGTGTCCGCGACGTTCTGGTTGGTGCCTATTTCATGCCCTACATCACGTCGACGGTTGCCATCGCGATCTTGTTCAGCGCGCTGTTTTCGCTTCACCATGGGCTGCTCAACCAGTTGTTGCAAGGGTTGTCGCGCGTGCCATTACTCGGGGCATGGTTGCCGGCCCATGCGATCGACTGGCTCGGGCAGCCACGCTTTGTCAAACCGACGATCGCCGCGGTGGTGTTCTGGCGTTATCTTGGGTTCAACGTCGTCTTGTATCTGGCGGCGTTGCAGACCATCGACGGCGATTTGTACGAAGCGGCGCAACTCGATGGCGCGAGCGCGCTCCAGCGCTTCTGGCACATCACGCTGCCGGCGCTGCGGCCGATGATGTGGTTTGCCGTCACCCTCAGCGTCATCGGCGGCCTGCAGTTGTTCGACGAGCCTTTCATTCTGACCGGTGGCCACGGCGGCCCGGATCAGGCCGGCATGACGGCAGCGTTGTACTTCTATCGCGAAGCATTTGATTTCGATGACTTTGGCGGGGCAGCCGCCATGTCGTGGATCTTGTTCGGCTTCGTCGCGCTGTTGACCTGGCTGACCGGGCGTGCCTTCGCATCGAAGTCGACAGGGGAGTCGGGAGCATGAGCGCCACGCATGCGCATCGCGCACTGATGGTCGCTCCATCGAGAGTGGCTGCGTACGCGCTGGTCGGGATCGGCGCGGTGGTGATGGCGGCGCCACTGTATTTCATGTTCGTGTTCGCCACCCACAGCCGCGAAGCGATCTTCGCATCGCCGCCGCCATTGGGCCTGGGCAGCCAGGCCTGGAGCAATCTTGGCATCCTGGTGTCGGCGATCCCGTTCTGGCGCAACGTCGTCATGAGTCTGTACGTGGCGTGCGTATCGACCTTGCTGACCTTGATGCTCTGTTCGATGGCCGGCTATGCGTTCGCCATGTTCCGTTTCCGCTTCCGCGGTGCGCTGTTCCTGCTCGTGCTCGGCACGATGCTCGTGCCACAGTTCATGAACATGATCCCGATGTTCATGGTCATGGATGCGCTTGGCTGGATCAACCAGCCGCGCGCGCTGTACGTGCCGGGTGCGGCCAGTGCCTTCGGCATTGTCTTCATGCGCCAGTACATCGCGAGCGCAGTGCCGCGAGATCTCATCGAAGCCGCACGTCTGGATGGCTGCGGCGAGTTTTCCATCTACGTGCGCATCGTGCTCCCGTTGATCAGGCCGGCGCTTGGAACGCTGGGCTTGATCAGCTTCATCGCGTCGTGGAACAGCTTTCTGATGCCCCTGATCGTCATGCGCTCGCCTGGCATGTACACCGTCCCGCTGGCCTTGCGAAGCCTGCAAAGCCCGACGGATACGCAGTGGGGGGCGCTGATGGCTGGTTCTGCCATTGCCACACTGCCGCTCGTGGTGATGTATTTCCTGTATTCGCGCCGTCTGGTCGACGGTCTGACTGCCGGTGCCGTCAAGTAACTCCCGGCGCCGCGCGATGTCCCAGCCGCCGTGGACGTGGCAGGCAGTCGCGCTGTCGTGATTCTGAAACTGTTCATTCTGAAAACTCATGCAACAAGAACTCTCCATCGATTCCCGAGCGCTGGCAGCGCGCTTCCCGCGCGACTTCACGTGGGGCGTAGCCACCAGTGCATTCCAGATCGAAGGCGCGACGCAACAGGACGGGCGCGGGGAATCGATCTGGGACGCGTTTTGCAGACGCACCGGGGTGATTGCCGATGCCAGCAATGGGGATGTTGCCTGCGATCACTATCACCGTTGGCAGGATGATCTCGATCTGATTGCCGGGCTCGGCGTCAACGCTTATCGATTCTCTGTCGCCTGGCCGCGTGTGCAGCCGCTCGGGCAGGGCGCCTGGAACGCCGCCGGCCTTGCGTTTTACGACCGCCTGCTGGATGGATTGTTGCAGCGCGGCGTCGCCCCTCACCTGACACTCAACCATTGGGACTTGCCGCAGGCATTGCAGGAGCAGGGGGGCTGGGCAGCCCGTGATACCGTGCATCGATTCGTTGACTACGGGCTGGAGCTGGCGCGTCGCTTTGGTGACCGCCTGAGTTCGTTGACCACGCACAACGAGCCGTTCGTGCAGGCGGTGCTGGGCAACGAGACGGGAATCTTTGCGCCTGGAATCCATCATCGGCGCACGGCGATGCAGGTTGCCCACCATCTGCTTCTCAGCCATGGACTGGCGCTGCGGGCGCTTCGAGCCGAGGGTGTGGACTGCCGGCTTGGCATCGTGCTCAATCTGGCACCGGTCGAGGCCGCCAGCGATTCCGAGGCGGATCGCGCACGAGCGCGTCTCGAGGACGGACGCCTGGTGCGCTGGTACATCGATCCTCTGCTGCGTGGGAGTTACCCCGACGACGTCTGGATGGACCTGGGCGCGGACGTTCCGGAGATACACGGAGATGACATGAAGATCATCTCCACGCCAATGGATTTCCTGGGCGTCAACTATTACTCGCGCAGCGTGGTCAATGCGGGTGGTGCGGTCGACCCGAAACAGCTTGGAGCCAAGGTGACGGACATGGGTTGGGAGGTGTACCCGGAAGGGTTGACCAAGTTGCTGTGCAGGCTTCACCGTGACTATTCGATCCCGGACCTGTACGTCACGGAGAACGGCGCTGCATTCCCTGACGAATGGCGCGACGGCGGCGTGCATGACGTGGAACGCAGAGACTACATCGCGCGGCACATTGCCGCGGCGGGGGCGGCCCTCGCTGCCGGCGTGCCTCTGAAGGGTTTCATGGTGTGGAGCCTGATGGACAACTTCGAGTGGGCCAGTGGCTACGCGAAGCGTTTCGGCATCGTGCATGTCGACTACGCGACCCAGCGTCGGACGCCGAAAGCCAGTGCGATCTGGTACCGTGACTTTCTGCTGGGCATGCGCCGACGCGAAGCAGCTTGAGGCGCCACGATCGATCATGCTGCGAATTCATCGTACTGTCCGCGATACCGGTTTGAAGCACGCTGAAGCGTCGGGCCGCGTGGAACGGCCTGCTGAATCAGCCGACGCCGTCATCGTTGGTATCGATGCTGGGCGCCAGTTCCAGCGTATCGAAGGTTTCGGCGGCGCCTTCACCGAGTCCGCTGCGGTCAACTGGCTCGGTCTGTCGGCTGGCGCCCGCGATGATGTCCTGCGTGCTTACTTCGCATCGCCCGCGCAGGGCGGCCACGGCTACACCTTGTGCCGTATGCCCATGAACAGTTGCGATTTCGCCCTCGGCCACTACGCGCATGTGGAGCAAGAGGGCGACGTCGAGTTGCGCAGCTTCAACATGGAGCGCGATCGCGGGGCCCTGCTGGCGCTGGCGCTTGCGGCGGGACGCATCGCAGGAACTCCTCCGGGGGTACTGGTGTCGCCGTGGAGCCCGCCGGCATGGATGAAAGACAACGCGCGCATGCGCGGTGGCGGCCGGCTACTGCCCCAGTACCGTGAGGCCTGGGCTCGATGTTTCGTGCGATTCATCCAGGAGTGCCGCCGCGAGGGTCTACGTCTATGGGGCGTGACGGTACAAAATGAACCCATGGCGGCCCAGACCTGGGACTCCTGCCTGTATTCGGCGGAGGAGGAGCGCGATTTCATCGCGCAGTACCTCGGACCGGCTCTGCGCGACGCCGGACTCAGCGACGTACGCATTCTCGGATGGGACCATAACCGCGATCAGCTGGGCGAGCGCGCACGGGTTCTCTATGCGGATCCGGTCGCGCGGGGATTTTTGTGGGGCCTCGGTTTTCACTGGTACGGGGAGCCGATGTTCGAGAACGTGCATCGCGTGCATGAAGGGTGGCCCGAAAAAGGGCTGCTGCTCACCGAGGCATGCCAGGAGGGAGGGCCGCACCGGGACGATTGGGGTGTTGCCGAGCGCTATGGCCAATCACTGATCGCTGATCTCGGCCACGGCAGTTGCGGCTGGATCGATTGGAATTTGTTTTTGGATTTGCAGGGGGGGCCGAATCATGTCGGGAACTATTGCAGCGCGCCGATTCTCATCGATGCGGGGCGGGACCAGTGGTTCGCGCAGCCCTCCTACCACTACATCGGGCATTTCTCGCGCCACATTGAACCCGGCTCGCGCAGGGTGTTCTGCGCGACCTCGAGCCATGCAATCCAGGCCACCGCTTTCAGGCGCCCGGACGGCGCATTGGTCGTGGTGGCAATGAACACGCACGAACACGCGCAGGCGCTGAGCCTGCGCATCGACTCGCACGCGCAAGCCGATGTGCTGCCCGCGCACTCCATCGCCACCTATGTCCGCGCCGTGGGGCCGGACTGATCTTGCAGAGCGCGTCATGACAACCAAGGAGACTATCTTGAACACTCGTATCGTGCTTGCCAGCATGCTCGGTGCGGCAACGCTGAGCGCGCATGCCGCCGACTTCGGACCGCTAAGCCTGACTGGATTCGCCAAGGATGAGGTCGGTGTGGCCAACAACGTCGGTAGCGTTGCCAACAACACCAGCGCGCCTCCCGTGTGCTACGGCGATTCGAGAGAGGTACTGCCGTCTTCGGCAAAGTGCTTCCCGACCAGCCTCGGCACCGTGACCACGCCAACGCCCATGTACCAGCTCACGGGTGATCTCAAGCACGAGTTCGACAATGGTCTGAGAGTCGATGCCGTGCTCACGAAGCGCTTGCGTAACGGTTCGAATGACATCGTCGGGCAGAACTGGTTCGAGAAATACGTGGGCTTGTCCTATCCATCCGTGGGCTCGCTCAAGGTCGGCACGCAGCTGGCGCGCGCCTGGTCGCGGCAGGACGGTTTCAGCTATCCGATTGGCCTGTCCACGGCATGGAGCGAGACCGGCGCCGGCTTTGGTCTGTTCCCGCAAGCCGTACGCTTGACGTCGCGGACTCTCAACTATTCCTTTGGCAAGCTGACCCTCGAGGCAACCTACGCCACCAACAACAAATATGACCAATACACCGGACCCCAGGGTCCGGACCAGGCGTCGACACCGCAGATGCTTGAGCTGTTTGCGCAGTTTTCGAACCACAACAACTTGATTGAATTCACGTTCGAAACCAGCCACGGTGCTGGGCAGTCGTCCTGGGGCAAGGCGCCGTTCGTGGGAGCATCGAACCTGCCCGTGCTCGGCCCGGGCGGGGCTGGTGGAAGCGCGACCAACATCTACAGTGAGTTGCCGCGTCAGAGCGTGGCCATCCTGGAGGGGGACCACTGGTTCACGCCCCAGTGGATGCTGACCTGGGGACTTCGACACAGCTACTGGTCGGGATCGGCCATTACCTGTGGCTTCACGAGCAATGTCGGCAACGGACAGTCCGGATGCCTGTACCCGTCGCAAGGTTTCAACTATGCGAATGGGATGTACAGCGGCGTCTCCTACCAGCCCGGCTATTCAGCGTCGACGAACGACTTTCTGCTCGGCTTGAGTCACTACCGCGGGCTTTGGACCTACACCGCCGGCATGGTCTATCTCGGACGTGCGCGCACCAGCAATCCGACGGAGTGGGGCCAGAGCAACTGGGCGGTGATCACGAATCTGGGTGCATACCGCAAGTTGCCCGAGGTCTATCGCAACCTGAGCGTGTATGGCGGCTTCGGCTACGTGCGCTTTGGGCGGCTTGGTCCCGCACCTTTGAGCATGCCGAGCAATACCCAGTTCTCCGGGATCAATTCGTGGGTGTCGCGCTCCGGCGAGACATTCACGCTTGGCGCGCTGGTGACCTTCTGAAGCCGGACAAGGACTGCACGATGCCAACTATTTCAAAACTCATCGCCGGCGCCTCCGCGGCGCTGGTGATGCTGCCGGCGCTCGGTGCGACGGTCAATCCCAGGATCCCCGCCGGACTTGGCGGATACTTTGCCCAGCCCCACGCTGGCGGGCTGTTCTCGTCGGCGGGGCCCAAGCCGCCTCAGGCACCCTGGCGAACGCCGGCAATGCTGGCCCAGGCGGCACCAACGAATCAGTGGTATTCCTCGGTCATGTTCACCCGCTGGTCGGAGCCGCTCTTCGCCTTTCCGGTGAGTTACCAGGCCGTGGCTTCGGGTTGGGAGGTGGGCGTACCCACACAGTCCATCCACTCCGCGGCCGACGGGTTCCGCGAAGTTGTATGGCCTCACCATGCCGATCTGACGGTGCGTCCCGACTTCAAGCCCGAGTCCGCATTGCTCGCGGGGCATGGTGACTGGAGCGTGACGGTGTCGATGCCAGGCCAGGGTCACAAATTCCTTGCCACCGCCGTGCAGGGGTCTCCATTCAGTTATTACCAGACCGACGGCAAGGACGTCACGCTCGAACTGGCCGCAGCGGCTCAGCAGCACACTGACATGTCCGGTCGCGCTGGCGAGGTGTTCACCGTCAACGGCCAGCCGTGGGCGGTCTATGGACCCGAGGGCGGACACGTGGAGTGGGTGTCGGCGACCGAACTCAAGCTGGACCTGCCTCCGGGGAAGGGTTATTTCTCGATCGCTGCCTTGCCTGACACCAACGCCACGACCTTGCAGCAATTCGCCCGGCATGCCTACGCATTCGTGACCGACACGCGTGTGCATTGGCACTACGACCAGGCGGCGAGCCAGGTCGACACCGACTACACCTACACCACACAGCCCATGCAGGGCGGGCAGCAGGTGCCGCTTGTGGGTCTGTTGCCGAACCTGTGGTGGGGCCAGCACATTCCGGGTCTTTCGCAACAGGGCTATGCCAGCGTGCGAGGCCGCGTCAGACTTCTGGCCGCGAACCACTTTCAGACCCGCCTCAATTACGAGGGTATCGTTCCCTACTGGCCCGCATTGGCCGCGAATGCCGGCGGCAGCAGGGTCGATGCTCTGCTGGGCGGCGACGTCGCGAAAATGTCCTCGGCCTTTGGCACACAGAGCCAGGGAACCTACTGGATCGGCAAGGGGCTCGGGCGCGCGGCGCAACTGATGAATATCGGTGAGGTGCAGGGCCGGACGGGCGACGCGAAAGCGCTGGAAGAAATGATCAAGCGCCATTTCCGCCGGTTTTTTTCGGGCACGAACGCAAACAGCTACTTTGTCGTCGACCGTTCGCTCGGAACGACGGTTGGTTATCCGTCCGAGTACGGCAGCGTGAGCCATATGAACGATCATCATTTCCACTACGGCTACTGGATCCTGGCCGCAGCCCAACTGGCACTGCGGGATCCGCACTGGGCCGACAAGGATCAATGGGGTTCGATGGTCGATTTGCTGGTCGACGACATTGCGACGGATCACCATGGTCTCGCAAGCTATCCATTTTTGCGCAACTTCGACCCCTATGAAGGGCACTCGTGGGCCAGCGGAGACGCGATGATGGCGGACGGCAATAACCAGGAGTCGTCATCAGAGGCAGTCAACGCGTGGGCCGGACTCATTTTCTGGGGGGCTGCGACCGGCGACACCCGGCTGCGCGATCTCGGGATCTACCTCTACACCACCGAGGTGCATTCGATCGACATGTACTGGTTCGATCTTCACCATGTGGTGTTCGCTCCCGCCTATCGGCGCGGGCTGGCGGCACAGGTTTTCGGCGACAAGTACTCCTACAACACGTGGTGGACCCAGAATCCAAGGGAGGTGCAGGGGATCAATCTGTTGCCCCTGACGACCGCATCGACCTATCTCGGACGTGATCCGCGGTACGTCGAGTCTTTCTTCGACAACATGAAGACCATGAGCGAGCGCTATGCCAAGGCGGGAATGTCAGACGGCACGCCGTCTGACATCTGGCAGGATGTATTCGCCGAGTACCGTGCGCTGGCTGATCCGGCCCAGGCCATGGCCGACTGGAACTCGCAGGGCTCGACCGAGGACGGTGACAGTCGGACCCACGCCTACTACTGGATCCGCAGCATGCAGGCCATGGGCCGTCCGGATTTCGACATCCACGCCGATACTCCGCTATACGCGGTGTTCAAAACGCCTGCCGGTGTCGTCACGCATCTGGCCTGCAACCCGGGCGCACAGCCCTTGCAGGTGCACTTCAGCGACGGCGCAAGCCTGGTTGTCGCCCCCCATGACCTCGGCGTCGCGCGCTCTCAAACGGGCACCGGCTCCGCACAGTGATTCGAAGCCGACGCATCGAACAATCCAAGGAACTGCATCATGCATAAAACCCTCATCGCGCTTGCCCTCGCCACCACGCTGCTGGCCGGATGCGGCTCGGGCTCGATCTCCTCGCTCAACAGCGCACCAAGTACCTCCGCCAGCCAGCCAGCCGGAGCGGCCGCGACGCTGGCCTCGGCCTACAAGACCACCGTGTGGCAGGACAATTTCGCCAACGATCCCACTGGCACGCCAAGCAGCGCATACTGGGCCGCCGAAACCGGCAACGGCGCCGAGTACGGGAATCGTGGCTGGGGCAACAACGAGGCGGAGTACTACCTGCCGAGCAACGCCACCGTCTCCGGCGGTTACCTCGATCTGCACGGGCATGCTGACCCCAGCGTCCTCAACGACGCTTGCGGTGTGAGCAGCGGGAATTGCCTGTTCTCGTCCGCGAAATTGACCTCGGTTCAGACCGTTGACCTCAGCAAGCCCGGATTCCTCGAGATCAAGGCGTCGTTGCCGACTTCCACCGGATCGTGGCCGGCGCTTTGGCTGCTGCCCGGTACCAGTCCGGGATCGACTTTCCCGCCGAGCACCGCGCAGCTTGCGACCCAGCCGACGTGGCCGATTGGCGGTGAAATTGATATCGCCGAGTGGTTCGGTACGTACTTCTCGGGCCAGAATTCGACCGTGCAGAGCACGTTGCACCTTCCGTCTGGAACTCCGAACCCCAACTACACGGACTCTTACGAGTACCAGCAAACCACGCTGAGCAGCCCCATCGCTGGCAACTTCCATCTTTACCAGCTCGCATGGACCCCGGGGCAGATCCAGTTTGCCGTGGATGATCAGGTGGTCATGACCTGTACCCAGAGCACCATGCGCTGCACGCCGACCGTGGCCGGACTTGCACCCTATCCGGCTTCATCGCTGTGGCCGTATGGCACCACCTACAAGAGCTACTACCTGATCATGAATCTGGCGATCGGTGGCAATCTTGGCGCACCGCACCAGGACAACACCCAGGTTCCCGCCAACTACGACCAGACCATGAATGTCGCCTACGTGCGCTACATGACGCCATGAGACTTTTGACGATCCGTGCATCATGAGTTCGGTGCAATTGCTGGGCCTGCGCAAGATCTATGCGGATCGCGTGGTCATCGACGACATCGACCTCGAAGTGCGCAGCGGCGAGTTCATGGTGTTCGTGGGCCCGTCCGGCTGCGGCAAGACCACGACGCTGCGCATGATTGCCGGGTTGGAGTCGATCACTGCGGGCGAGCTGCGCATCGACGGGGTGCGTGCGAATGCGTTACGGCCGGCTGATCGGGGCGCAGCGATGGTCTTTCAGAGCTATGCCCTGTACCCGCACATGACCATTGCTGAGAACATGGGGTTCAGCCTTCGAATGTCGGGCGTCGGGCGCGCACGGCGACGTGAAGTCGTCGAGCGCGTCGCACGCACCTTGCGCATCGAACACCAGCTCGAACGCTACCCGCGTCAGCTCTCGGGGGGCGAGCGTCAGCGTGTCGCCATTGGACGCGCCATCGTGCGGCACCCCAAAGTGTTTCTGTTCGACGAGCCCTTGTCCAACCTTGATGCCGAGTTGCGCGTGAGCATGCGCCTGGAGCTGTCCCGGCTGCACCGGGAGCTGGACGCAACCATGATCTACGTCACCCATGATCAGGTCGAGGCCATGACCTTGGGCGACCGCATCGCGGTGTTTCGAGACGGCCGTATCGAGCAGGTCGGCGAACCCATGCACCTCTACGAGCGACCGTGCTCGGAGTTCGTTGCCGGCTTCCTCGGTGCGCCGCGCATGAACATGCTCGATCGGCCTGGCACCGGGGCGACTCCCGCGCATGTCAAATTGTGGACCGCACTTGGTGGGGAGGCCATCGAAGGGGCCATGCGCCTGGGGGTGCGCGCGGAGCACTTGCAGGTTCATGAAGCAGGCTATGGGGAGGCATGCGGACTGCTCGAGTTCGTCGAGCATCTTGGTGGCTTGTCGCTGCTGCATGTCCGCCTGGACGGTCTGGATTGCGTCTGGATTGCGCAGGGCCTCGGCTCCGAAAATGCATCCAGGACGCGTGGACATCGTCTTGGTCTGCGCGCGCTGCCAGGGCGTGTGCATGCGTTTGATGCGGCGGGCCGCAACGTGCGGGCCTGACGCGCCGATCGCACCCGCGACGAAGGCCGGGAAAGTCCTAGGCCCGCGTGCAGATCACTGCCGCTATGCTTTGTGAAAGCGCTTTCAGATCATTCATGGTCTGCTTCCGGATTTCGCGGATGAGCGATGGTGACTTTGACGGTGGGCTGCGGCGCGGACGTGCGGCAGCTTCGCAGAATGCGGCTCGGTTGAGGGGTGTGGTGCATGAAAAGCGTGTCGTCAAGACTTTCAATTGCAGAAAAAGTCGGGTATGGGTTCGGTGATTTCGCCTCCAACCTGTACTGGCAGATGTTTTCCATCTTCATCGCCAAGTACTACACCGATGTATTTCTGCTCAGCGCTGCGCAGATGGGTACGATGATGTTCGTCACGCGTTTCGGTGACGCGTTCATCGACCCCGTGATCGGGGCCGTCGCCGACCGCACGCATACCCGCTGGGGACACTTCCGGCCGTATCTGCTCTGGATGTGCCTGCCCATGGCTGCTGCTGCCGTGCTCGCTTTTACGGTTCCTCATCTGGCTGGAAACGCAAAGGTGGTGTATGCATACGTGACGCTGAGTTTGATGATGCTGACGTATTCGGCCATCAACATTCCCTACTCGGGACTGCTCGGTGTGCTCACGCCAAGCTCCGCGGAGCGGACCAGCGTGTGCTCGTATCGGTTCGTGATGGCATTGCTGCCGGTCTTCATCATTGTCAACAGCGCACTGCCGCTGGCGCGTTACTTTGGTGGCAGTGAGAACTCGCCACGGGGTTGGCAAGCGAACATGATTCTGTATGCGGCTCTCGCCGTGGTGCTGTATATCGTGACCTTCGCCATGACCCGGGAGCGCGTGCAGCCGCAACCGCGCGCGGAGGGATCATTTCGCAGCGACCTCCAGGACCTCAAGCGCAATCGACCATGGTTGGTGCTATGCGCTGTTGGCGTGGCGGCACTGACCTTTTCCAACATTCGCAATACCGTGGCGATCTACTACTTCCAGAACGTCGTGCCGCACGGCGGCGGCTACTTCGGTCCCGTGATGACGTCTGGTGCGTTGGCGTTCATCGTGGGCGTGATGGCCACCTCGCCGCTGTCACGCCGGTTTGGCAAGCGTAACTTGTACATCGCTGCGATGGGCAGCGCCGGCCTGTTCTGCATTGGCTTTTATTTCGTGCCCCCGGCGGACATCACCCTGGTGTGGATCGTGCAGACACTGATCAGTCTGTGCGCAGCGCCAACTGCGCCACTGGTCTGGGCCATGTATGCCGATACTGCGGACTTTTCCGAATGGAAGAATGGTCGCCGTGCGACTGGCCTGGTGTTTTCCGCGGCATCATTCGCCCAGAAGTTCGGCTGGGCCGTCGGAGGTGCCGGCACCGGCTACCTGCTGTCTTTCTTTGGTTACCTGCCGAACATCGCGCAAAGCGCCCGGACCGTGCACGGCATCATCATGATGAGCAGCTTGATCCCCGCGATCGGTGCGCTGGTGGCGGTCATTGCCTTGCTGTTCTATGAAATTGATGAGCCCATGGTGCGACGCATGGGACACGAGCTCGATCTGCGCCGCCGCGCCGCGGCCTCGGACTCCCAGCCAGCGCATTGAGACGCCGCCGCACGCGCATCCGTCGATCGATGGGACTGCTCCGCGGAGCATGATGGGGGTGACACCCAGCGGCGTCGCCCCGCGCGCCTGCGCTGGGTCAGATGCTGCGCAGCAGGCGCGTGGCACTGGACAGATTCGTGGCACAGGCGACGTCGTGGACGTCGCAGGCGCGAAGCAGGGCCGTGATGTCGGGTTCGTGGGGCTGCGCGGTCATCGGATCCCGTAAAAAAATCACCATATCAATGCCACCGTCGGCCAGACGCGCACCGATCTGGAGGTCGCCGCCAAGCGGGCCGCTGCGCAGGCATTCCACTTCGAGGCCCACCTCGTTGCGCAGTCGCGATCCCGTGGTTCCGGTGGCCACCAAGCGGTGCTCGCGCAGCAATGTGGCATGCTGCCGTGCGAGTTGGATCATGCGGTCCTTTGTGGCGTCATGGGCGATCAGCGCAATATTCATGGCAGGGGAGTTGGTGACGTGGGAGGTTTTCAGAGGCCAGGGTGCTGGCGCTCGAGGTACTGGCGCAGACCCACTCCGGCACCGATCAGGGCGGGCCAGGGGCTGTGAATGACAAAGACAGGGATACGTGCCAGGAGCGGCGACATGCGGCCTTTGTCCTCGAACCGCGCGCGGAACGCGGACTGCGCGACGAAGTCTCCGAGCCGCGGCACGATGCCACCGCCGATGAACAGCCCGCCGCGTGCGTCGACGGTGAGTGCGACGTTCGAAGCGACCGTTCCCAGCAGTCGGCAGAACACCTCGAGACTGCGCCGGCACAGTGGGTCGGCTGCGCGCAGCCCCAGCTCCGTGATGCGAGCCGCACTGAATCCGGCACGCATCCCGCCCGTTCCCCCGCTCACCCATTCGTGAATGAGTTCGAGGCCGCGGCCCTGCAGCAGCCGCTCGGCCGAGACGTGACCAAAGCGTGCATGCGCGAATCGCCACAGGTCGATTTCTTCTTCGTCGAATGGGCTGAAGCTGACGTGTCCACCCTCTCCAGCCACCGCCTGCCACGCTCCGTCGGCTGTGGGCACGAGAGCGCCCACGCCAAGCCCGGTGCCGGCACCAACCACCCCCCGCGCAGCGCGCGGCTCGGGATCGGCGCCACCGATGCGCCGCAGTTCATGCGCCGGCAGGTAAGGCAGGGAAAGCGACAGCGCTGCGAAGTCATTCATCACGAGCAGCGTATCCAGCGCCAGCTCCTGTCGCGTGGCCTGAATCGAGAACGCCCAGTGATGATTCGTCATGCGCACGTCGTCCGTGGTGACGGGGGTGGCGATGCCGATGGCGGCTTGGCGCACGTCGACTGCCTGCTCGCGCAAGTAGGCGCGGATGGCGTCCTGCATGCTCGGGTAGTCGGCGCAAGCAAGCACGCGCACCCGGTCGATGCCACCGTCGAGCTGCAGCGCGAAGCGGGCGTTGGTGCCGCCGATGTCGGCGAGCAGGCGGGGTGGAGACGTTGACATCACGGATTCCGGTCGTAAGCGATGGCGACCAGCTGGCGCGGAGGGCCGCGGTCCGAAGTCCGCGAGCCTGCAGCAGGACACCTTGTTTGCGTAGTGTATGTAGCGAAACTACATACCGTCAATGCCAGGAGGGTGGCATCATTCACAGCGCAAGTGCATCTGTAAAATCTATAAAATCTTTTAAAACAATTGACTACAGGTCTTTCTTCAAATTTTTTTCGGCCAACTTTACATCCGCACATGCCATGGTGTCGTTAAGCTACGTCAGATCTTCGGTCCTCGGTCTTCGCTGCAGCACGTCGCGGGTTGCCTGCGGTGGCGCGCGCAGGACCCGTCTGCCGGCCATGTCCCGGTACGCCGCCGATCCAGCCCGGGGCGTTGTCGAGCAGCATCTGATCGAAGCGGTCGACATCGTGCAGACCGTGCTCGACGTGCTTGGGGTTGCGTTGCCGACGCACCGGCTTGAAGGTTTCAGCCTGCTGCCGCTGTTATGTGGACAGCCCGTGCCCGCATGGCGCGATTTCGCGTACAGTGAGCTTGACTACAGTAATCGTCAGGCGCGCCTGACCCTTGGCAAGGATGTCCACCAGTGCCGTGCTTTCTGCCTGCGCAACGCGCATTGAAACTATGTGTATTGGCTCGATGAGCCCGAGCAGCTCTTCGACCTGCGCGCTGACACCGAAGAGTTCCGTGATCTGGGCCGAAACCCCACGACCGAAGGCGTGCGCATCGGGCTACGCGACAAATTGCTCAGCTTCCTGGCGAGGCGGCGACACCGCGCAACCGTGACCGATGCGGCGGTGGAGCGTGGCACCAACGCCTGCAAGCAGGCGGGAGTGTATTTCGGTCAATGGTGAGTCCGCGAGCCTCTGCCTCAACTCCGCAACGAAATCTCAGGAACAGACATGACTGATCTCTTCGACAACCCTATGGGCTTGATGGGATTCGAATTCGTCGAATTCGCGTCTCCTTCGTCAAACGTGCTTGAACCCATCTTTGAGCGCATGGGGTTTACCCTCGTGGCGAGGCACCGGAGCAAGGACGTGGTGCTTTACCGGCAGGGCGATATCAATTTCATCGTCAACCGCGAACCGAGCAGTCTTGCCGGCTTTTTTGCCGCCGAGCATGGCCCCAGTGCTTGTGCGATGGCATTTCGTGTGCGCGACTCGCACCGTGCTTATGCGCGCGCCTTGCAACTCGGCGCGCAGCCGGTGGACGTGCCAACCGGTCCCATGGAGCTCAAGTTACCCGCAATCAAGGGCATCGGGGGCGCACCGCTGTATCTGATCGACCGTTTTGACGATGGCAAAAGCATTTACGACATCGATTTCGCGTTTCTTCCCGGGATCGATCGCCATCCCGGAGGGCATGGCCTTCGCATGATTGACCACCTCACGCACAACGTATACCGAGGGCGGATGGCGTTTTGGGGTGACTTCTATTCGAAGATCTTCAATTTTCGTGAAATCCGCTACTTCGACATCAAGGGCGAATACACCGGATTGACGAGTCGTGCCATGACTGCGCCTGACGGCTTGATCCGCATTCCCCTGAACGAGGAGGCGAGCAAGGGCGGAACCGGTCAGATCGAAGAATTCCTGATGAAATTCAACGGCGAAGGCATTCAGCATGTCGCGCTGCTGACCGACGACTTGCTCGCCACCGTCGACGGTTTGCGGCGCTCCGGCGTACCGCTGATGACGGCACCCAACGCTGCCTATTATGAGATGCTGGAAGAGCGCATGCCGGGCCATGGCGAGCCAGTACCGGAACTGCAGTCGCGCGGCATTCTGCTGGATGGTTCGACCGCGCGTGGTGACAAGCGTTTGCTGCTTCAGATCTTCAGTGAAAGCCTGCTCGGGCCGGTTTTCTTCGAGTTCATCCAGCGCAAGAACGACGACGGCTTCGGTGAAGGAAATTTCAAAGCCTTGTTTGAAAGCATTGAGCGCGATCAGCTCCGGCGCGGCGCCCTGCAGGCCGATTCCTGAACGCAGCACGGTCCGACGCGCATGCGCCTTCCGGGGCGGTGGCAAGGCATGCTTCGGGCGTCGATCGCGGTCGGCATGGCGTGGCTGACGCGGGCGCCTGACGTGGCGGGCTCAGGCGGCGCCCATCGCGGCGATCAGGCAGCGCCGCAGACGTGCGCCAAGAGCGCGGTAGCGCAGAATCGGCAGCCGGTTGTCGAGGTCGTGATGGCGCACAAGATCGTGCAGGATGATGCGCTGCTGGCGGTGCAGCCGACGCGCGTCGGGCACGTCGGCCAGCGCTGTTTCCAGATCATCCAGCGCGGCGTCGTCCAGTAGCGCCGGGCTGAGATGTGCCGGCGCGATCTGCAACAGGCCCAGCACGTGCGACTCCGTCATTTGCTGCCGCGCATAGGCCGCGGCCAGCGGATTGCCGTGGGGTGGCAGGGTCCATGCGCGCAGCTGGTGCAGGAGTTCAGGCACTTCGTCGCTCGGGCAGGGGCGCGCAATGGCGTAACCCTGGACTTCGCGCACGCCGAGTACGTGCAGCATATTGAGCACATCGGCCGACTCCGCGCCTTCGACCACGAGGTCGACTTGCAGGGAACTGGCGAGGTTTTGCACACTATGCACAAACGCGATGTCTTGCAGGCGCGTGGCGATTTCGCGGACAAACGTCTGATCCATCTTGATTTCGTCGATCGGCAGGCTGCGCAGGCGCAGCAGACTTGAGTAGGCCGATCCGAGGTCGTCGATCGCCAGGCGTACGCCGAGCGCGCTGATCTCCAGCAGGTTGCGCCGCGTCACATCGGGGGAAAGAAACTCGCCACGCTCGAGAATTTCAAGGGTCAGCTGCGCGGGCTGCGCCTGCATCGCGCCCAGCGCGTCGGCGATGGCCTTGGCGATGTCCGCCTCGGCCAGCGACTCTGGGTCGATGTTGACCGACACCCCCACGCAGTGACCGCCGAGGCAGTTCCATTCACGCTGTGCCTCGAGTGCGGCCTCCATCACGGCGCTGAACAGGTGGCGGCGCTGGCGCGGACCCAGGCCTGGAAGAAATTCCAGTGGCGAGATCAGCTTGCCCTGTCGGCGCAGCCGTGCCAGCGCTTCGAAGCGGGTCGCGCCAGCGCGCTGGATATCGAACACCGGCTGATAATGGACTTCCACCCGTCCGGGGAGGCGCACAGGCGCAGGCAGTGACGTCGCCTCGGCGTCAAAGGCCGCATGGACTTCCCAGGCGCCCGTATCCGTCTGACGGCGACGCTTGGCGCGGTACATGGCCGCGTCGGCACTGCGCATCAGGGTTTCGGCGCCTTCGCCATGCCCGGGATACAGTGCCGCCCCAATGCTGGCCGGGCAACTCACCGGCGTGCCGCCTTGAATCAGGTAATGCATGCCCAAAGCCCCGCACAATCGTTCCAGCAGCCCTTCGAGGGTCCCGCGGTCAGGAACCTTGCGCAGAATCAGGGCGAACTCGTCGCCACCGAGACGGGCAACCAGATCTCCATCGCGCAAACCGGACTTCAGGCGCGCCGCGAGTTGCTGCAGCACTTGATCACCGGCTTCGTGGCCGAACGTGTCGTTCACCGGCTTGAATCCGTCCAGGTCAATGATGGCAACCGCGACGCCGTCCGGCGAACCCTGGGTTTGCGCCAGAATCCGTTGCAGGTTTGCGTAGAGGTGACGCCGGTTCGGCAGGCCGGTCAGTGGGTCGTGTCGCGCCTGCTGCTCCAGGTCATGCTCGAGCGACTGACGGTACATCGCCCCGTAGATGAGATCGGCAATCAGCAGCACGATGTCGAGCGCCTCAGGGCGGGGCGCAAGCGGCGGCGTCTTGGTAAACCACGCGATCGCGAGCACGCCCCGGCGATCATCGCGGGGCCCCACCGGCACGACCAGATTCCCCTGCAGGCCCGTGGCGACGAACGCCGGCATCGCCTGCGGACTGCCTGCGTAGTCGGGTGTGAAGATCGGCACACCTTCATGGAGCGCGCGTCCGGCGGTGCCTTGATGGTCCGGGAAGGAAAAGCCGACCGCGAGCTGTTCATAGCGAAGCGGCAAGCCCTGGAAAAAGCGGTATTCCAGGCGCTTGTCGTCGATGCACTGAATCAGTGCTGCGCCATCAGCGTCCACCACGCGCGCGCCCTCGGCTGCGGCGAGCTGGAAAAACCGGCCGAACTCCGGTTCGGCCGCGAGTCGGCGCAGCATGTCAAGGTCAATACTGGGACGCATGTGCGGGAGGGGGATGGGTTGCAGGATCTGGGTGTCTTTGCGGAAAGCAATAATCAGGCCAAATGGATCGCAGGAGATGTCGCTGCGCTGCGGCCATTTTCACGAATCTTTAAGCTCCACCCCATCTTCAAGCCGTAATATATTGACATTGAAGGGTTTTTAGGGATTTTGTGTCATGCGCCAGCCATTCTCTCCACTGGATCTCAAGAACATGCAACCCGTGTCCAATGCAACGCAACCCGATGACGCCCGGTTGCCGCTTCGCGATTCCCCGCATGTGTCAATGCCTTCAGTGACATGTCCACCCGGGCGCCTTCGATCGGCTTGCGCCAGCCTCCGCGCGCCGCTGGCGCCAGAGCGCGACGCCCGGTTCTGGGATGCGCTGGATCGGTTCGAGTTGGATGAACCGGGCGGCGACGCCTGATCAGAAGCTGAGGTGGATCCGCAGCCCGGCGACCCAGGCACCAGTGTATGAGCCGGCAGGATGATCGAACCATTGCAGGTCCGGTTGCAGCGCCAGGGACGGTGCAAGCAGCCAGGAATACACCGCTTCGATGAAGGTCTCGGGCGCCGGTGCGCGCAGATTCAATCTTCCAAAGCCCAGACTGCATTGATCTTGCGGGCGCCGCGGCAGCAACCCGGTGACCAGGATTCCAGCCGCGGAAAATTCGGTGGCAAGATTGACTTGCGCCGGGGAGCTCCCGGCGAGCACGAAGGCGCCCCATGTTCTGTGCGCCGAACGCCAGCGCGTTTCGCCGACCATGTAAGCGCCCGACGTCGTCGCACCGAAACCACTGCCCGCCTTGTGGGCGTAGTGCCAGGCGCCGACCTTGAGATCCGCACGCGGTTCGGTTCCGGCATTTCCCCAGTCACGCTCGACTTCCGCGATGCTGAGCGCCCCTTCCCGCAGCGCACCGACGAGGCTTGGCGGATTGCCTTGCCAAAGCCCGGCCCGGGCCTGCCACGCCGACGTGATCTGCACATTGCTCATCACCCCCAGACCGGGATTTGGAAAGGATGGGTCGTTGATGTTGGCCGTGAAGTTCGGCGCCATGCCGAAGGTGCCGTTGTGAAGCAGGTCGGCGACGTCGCTGGCCTCGAAATACTGATTCAGGTCCATGATGCCGGCACGCAACTGCGTAGCCCCCAGATCCTGCGCGTACGTGAACTGATAGATCCTCAGGAAGTTCGGCGCCCACTCGTTGCTGGGAAGCTGCACTGCGCCGGTGCGCCCGGGCAAATCACCGTCGGCACGGACCCCCTCGAGGCTGAAATCGAGATGACCACCCTTCCACCAGCCGGCCGCCGTGGTGTCCACGCTGGCTCCCCACTGTAGCAAGGCGGATGAGGCGGCCCGCCTTTGCAGACCACCTGCCACGTTGGCCATGGAATCGAGGTCAATCCTTCCAGCGCTGGTCCATCCCGGCGCCGCCGCGGCAATGGCCGACCCGGTTCCCGAGCTGACCATCAACCCAAGGCCGAGAAGAACCGCAAAAAGACGGACATGCATCACGCAACCTCCTCTGTTCCGATTCTCGGGCGGGATGATGACGGGACGAAGAACCCCGGTCTGGGGGAAACCACGACGTGGCGGGCGCCGCGGCGATGAACAGGCCGCCGCGCCTGCCGACACGGATGCCTCAGCGGATGGCCCCATGCATGAATGCCCAGACGACGATGGCGGTCATGATGACCACGTAGACCCGCAAGCCCCAGAACACCGCCTGCTGGCGTGCGGATAGCCGGATGCGGGTGACCTCGGCCATCGGCTGGTCCCAGCCTTCGTCGGCAATCAGACGATGAACAGCGTCATGATCAAAATCTCGAAGTTGCTTCATGTCAGCCCCCAAGCGCGTGAGGAAACAACGTGACCACGCCATACAAGCCGTTGCAGGCGATCAGCGCAACCATGATTGCGACGGCGACCGCATTGCGTGCGTGCGAGTTCACGTGCGCGCCCATCAACTCGTGGTCGTTGAGCAGCATCAGGAGAAACAACATCGCGGCTGGCATGAACACCGTTGCGATCACTTGCACACTCAGGTTCAGGAAGCCGAGGTCGATACCTGGAATCATCACCACGGCAGCGGCGACCGCAGTGCCCAGGATGGCCGGCAGGTAAAAACCCATTGCCTCGCGCGGGGCGGCGTTGATAGAGCGCTCGATCCCGAACGCTTCGCCCACCGCCCAGGCGCTGCTGGCGGTGATGACAATCGAGGCGATCAACCCTGCCTCCATCAGTCCGAGGGCGAACAATGCCATCAGGCCATCCCCGAGCTTGGCGCGCAGCACGTGCAAAATCACGTTGGCGTCCAGTCCCTGCGCGTTCGGAATGCCCTTGAGGGTCTGCGCCGAGAGGACGATCAGCGCCATGGCGACGACCACCATGCCCGCCACCCCGAGCATTAGATCCCGGCGTCCGGCCTTGATATCCTGCGGCAGCAACCCCTTGTCAACGACACAGGACTGCTGAAAGAACAGTTGCCACGGCGCGATCGTCGTACCGATGTTCGCTGAAATGAGAACCAGAAATGTGATGGACAGGAAGCCGCCGGGAACAATCCAGCCGTGTCCAGCGAAGGATTGCGCCACCTGATGCCAGTCCGGATGGGCCAGCAGCGCGAGCGGCACGAAAATCAGATTCAGTACGGCGATGAATAACGAGATGCGTTCCCAGGTCCAGTAGCGCAGGCCGACCAGGGCGTAGGTGATGAACAGCAGGGCGCCGGGCACTGTGAGCCAGGCCGGCAGACCAAGCGCCTGTCCTCCAAGCCGGATACCGACGAATTCCGTCATGAGGGTCAAGACGTTGGCGACGATCAGATCCACCAACGAAAACCATCCCCAAAACGCGCCGTAGCGTTTCCAGATCAATTCCGCATGACCTCTGCGCGTCACGGCGCCCAGGCGCACCGTCATTTCCTGCACGACGTAAGCGACGACCCCCAACAGGAGCATCATCGGCAGAAAGATGCCGATGCCATAGGTGGCGCCCGTCTGCGTGTACGTGACCACTCCACCGGCATCATTGTCGCCAAGCATGACCAGAACGCCAGGTCCGATGAGCGCAAGTCCGAGCGCAAGTCGTCCTTTCCAGTCGGTGGCATTGCGACGCAGTTCGGCCAGATGCATGCGATCGCGCAGGCGATGCTCCAGCGCATCGGGCAGATCAGGGCAATCGGGACACAGCCGCAGGCCGACCGTTTGTGCTTGCTCGGTCATACGCCACCTCCTGGCGTGCGGTCGTCCATCGTGATCCGGTGTCCGAAAGGCCCGCCGACAGATGACAGTGGAACCGGCGCCGCGGCGGATCGCGGCGTTGCTGCTTGTGGATGCCGCAGCATCGGAGCCTGGAGTTGGACCGCACCATTGCGGAACAGGCCGCCCTGGGCGTGATTTTTTTTGAACACCTGCATGATGTCCTCCTTGCGTGCGTAAAAGGCACGGACTCGCGAGCACACGCTGGGAACGTCGCGTATGCGCCGACGAACTCGAAGAGGACAGGAATCAACGTTTGCACATCCGGCAAACGTTGGAGCCGCCACAGGCCTTCCCAGGCCGGTCGCGGCTGAACCATGACAGTCAGCCACCGGGCCTTGTTCAGGCACTCAACGATGTTCGACTAGGGTCACAGTCCATGGTGAGGGTAAGCCAGAATAGGCAAAGTAATAACTCTACGATGTTAGGACTGCAACGCGCGGTAAGTCAATATCTGGCGGGCAATCGCAGCCTGCCTCGACAAATGGGCGGCGCGCCCTTGTCGCTGTGGAACGTCCGATTGGTGCCCGGAACGGGAATCGAACCGTATGACCCTGTTCGGGTCGGCGGATTTTAAGTCCGGAAAGTCGTTCATTCCGAACTGTTGAAATGTATTCCTTTCCGGCCATCAACCCTTGCGGAGCCAATGGAAACGGGCCTTCCGCAGCCGGTGGTGCATTCCCTTCTATTCCTTTGTATGCCTAGAATCTGCCTACACAGTGCCTACATGGGGCAAGCATGGGCAAGCGACAGCAGCGGGAAAACTTCACGGCGGGGCGCATCGCAGCCTTTGCCTGCCCTGAAGGCAAGCAGCAGGCGATCTACTGGGACGGCAAGCAGCCTGGCCTCGGGCTGCGGGTCACTGCGGCCGGCGCGCGCGCCTACATCTTCGAATCGCGTTTGAAGGGGCGAACCGTACGCGTGACCATCGGCACCCTGCCGTCTGGCCGCTCGAATCGGATGAGCTGCTGGACCGTGTAACTGGCGAGGTGCGTAAGCGCGAGGGAGCGCGCCAGCGTGCAGCTGCGTTGATGGTGCTGATCGATCAGGGCATCAATCCGGCCGAGCAGCGCCGTGAGGAGGATGCCGAGAAGAGTAGGCGCAAGGCCGCGGCGGAATCGTTGAAGACCCAGACGGTCGAGGCGCTGTTCACGGCGTACACCGACCTGCTCAAGCAGCGCGAGAAGGTCGACGCGCGCGACGCCGAGTTGACGCTGAAGCGATTCCTCGCCGCGAACGAGACACTGGCGGCGAAGCCGGCGCACGCCGCGATCGCCGCGGACTTCGGTTCAACGTCACGGCCAACCCGCTGGCCACGATCGGCGCCACGCCGGCGCGCGCCGACAAGCGACCGTTGACCATCGCCGAGCTACGCACCTTCTGGGCGATCGCCAAGGCGACCGAGGGCGCGACCGGCGCGCTGATGAAGCTGCATCTCCTGACCGGCGGCCAGCGGATCGCGCAGCTGCTGCGGCTGCAGCGCGAGGACGTCCACGCCTCGTACATCGTGCTGCGCGACGGCAAAGGGCGCCGCGCCGAGGCGCGCCGGCACGCGGTGCCGCTGCTCGACGATGCCTGGACCGCGCTGGGCGCCTTCACGGGTTCACCGGAGGTGTTCACCATCGGCAAGCGGGTGATGTCTCCGGCGGCGTTCTACCAGCTCGAGGTCGAGGCTGTCGGCGACCAGATCGAAGGGTTCGAGCCCAAGCGGCTGCGCTCGGGCGTCGAGACGGCGCTGGCGTCGTTGGGCATCGGCCGCGAGGTGCGTGCCCAGCTCCAGAGCCACGGTCTGGGCGGCGTGCAGGATCGGCACTACGACGACCACGACTACATGCCCGAGAAGCGCGCGGCGCTGCAGGCGCTGCTCGACCTGCTCAACACCGTCCCCGCCGACAACGTGACGCCGATCCACGGCGCCGCGGCGTGATCGCGCCTCCAGTCGGTCCCAGCTCAGTTGCAGCGCAATAGCAAAAAGGCGATACTATGTCCCAATGGACGGTGCAGTTTCACCCGGCGTCCGAGCCGGAATTGAGGGCGCTGCCGGCGGACATGCAGGCGCGGCTGTTGCGCGTGGCCGGCCTGCTCGAGGCGTTCGGGCCGCAGAAGGTCGGCATGCCTCACGTCCGCCCGCTGGAAGACAAGCTGTGGGAGATCAGGGTACAGGGGCGCGACGGCATCGCCCGGGCGGTCTACGTCGCGATGCACGGGCGCACGTTGACCGTGCTGCATGTGTTTGTGAAGAAGACGCAGACGACGCCGCGCGCCGCCATCGACACCGCGCGCAAACGCCTGGAGGCCATGCGATGAAAACGCTGAAACAGATGAAGACCGAGCTGCTGGCCGAGCCGGCGGTCAAGGCCGAGTACGACGCGCTCGCCGACGAGTTCGCGATCGCGCACGAAATGATCGCGGCGCGGGCGCGCGCCGGCCTGTCGCAGGCCGAGGTCGCGCAGCGCATGGGTACGACCCAGAGCGTGGTCGCGCGCCTGGAAAGCGGCAGGCGGCCGCCGTCGCTGCGCACGGTGCAGCGCTACGCCCAGGCCGTGGGCGGCCGTGCTGTGGTGCGCATCGAGGCGTGACGGTTCGCGCCAGGCTACCGCGACGGCGGGAAAAGCGGGAACCTTCGCCCGCCTGCCTGGCGCCCCTGAATGAAGGTGCGCAGAAGGAGCGCGCATGGATGATCGCGATACCCAGCCCGACGCCGGCACGATACCGACCCATGAGCTCGCCGCTCGGCTGCTTGAGCCATACCTCAACGAAAAGTTCGGAGACTGGAATCCGCTGACGCTGCGCGCAGATGGGCTCTACGCGAACGCGATGCCGGATGAGGTTCGCGAGCAGCTGTCGGGGGACGAGGCTGAGGCGATGCTCATGGGCTGCCCAGCGGATGGAATGCTCGTTCCGGTGCTGAATTCGGCGTGTCGACGGTAGCTGATGCGAACCGGTTTCTGACCGAGAGCGGCCGCGGGCCGTTGTGGGATGAGCGCCGTGATCTGGTCGAAGAGTTTGACGCTGCCGGGATTGCCGCGCTGCAGGCGAGCCAGCATTGGACAGAGCGCCAGCTGGAGTCGCTGTGTCTGGGTGTTCCCCCCGACATATACGACGAGAGCGATCGGATCAAGATCGATCCCGACGAACGGCAACGCGTTCGCGAGGCGATTGCGCGATCGTGTCGCGATGGCGCGTTGGTTGCCGTGGACACGCAGAGCGCCGCTGGGGCGATGTACGGGAGCCGTTGGCAAATACTGAGCAGCAGCGCGCGACGGTGGGCAAGCGCGAGGTTTGGCAGCCGCTTTCCGGCGGCCCTTGGCATGGCGAGAGAAGAGGTTGCACAGCCAAATTGGAGCTATTGGCGCTCGGATGACGCGGAGTGGTGGACGCCGGCTCAGGCGGTGTCATTGTCCCTCGGATTCGCGCCGGAATCGCCCATTCCCGATGAGCACTCGGAGGCGTACGCAGCGCGGATGCAGCAGTTGACGCGCGACATGACCACGTTCGTCGCCCCCAGGCTTGGCGGCCGGCGCGGCCTGGTCAACCGTCTGGACCTCGTAAATTGGGCACGCGCCGAACCGCAGGATTGGACGGTTCCGCAAGAGATGATGACCGCCGCGATCGGCGCCGGCGCAGTCATCACAGAGTGCGATGACACCTCGGACTGGACCGAGGCCATCGTCAACGGCCACCTCATTGATTGGGAATTCTGGGTCGAAAAAATGCCGAAGCTTTCGGCGCATCAGGCGACGCAGCTCATGGCGGGACTCGATCCGCACTCAGCAAAGGCGGAAATCGAATCAAAACGCGTCAAGGCGATGGCGCACGCGCGCCGCCTCGCGGTGCTCGCAAATGCGCACGGTGTGGGCGACCAGTCGCCCGGCGACTGGCTTGCATGGGCAGATGACTTGCAGGAACGGGTGCACGGAGCGTTCCGGCGAGCGGTTGAGAAATCTCGAGACGTCTCCGGCTCGGCGACCACCAGTCCGGTCTCGGCGGCGAAGATGTGCGTTGGAAGGCTGGCCCTGTTTGGGTTCAGCTGCGCGAACTAGCACTTTCGGAGACCAAGCCCTTTTCTGGAGACTGCGGGGCCGAAGGTCTCGGCTACACGACGCTCGACGACCGTCAGAAGCGGCTCACGAAAGACGCACTCGCAGCTCGCTTGTCGCGCAGTCGACAAGGGTGCGATACGCCTTAGGGAGCCTTCGGAAGCCGTCGTTCCCCCTCGTTTGCCGTTGTTTGCCGTCGCGCCTATCGGCAAATCGAGCGCAGCAATCAACGATGCGAACCATCGACACCCACCGGGGAAAGAGATGGCCCGCACCGACGTACAAATCCCAGACCTCACCGCCATGCCGCCGAGCGCGGTGCTTGTCACGCGCGACGCTGCTGCGGCGCTCGGCAAGGCGCCGCAGACCCTGCGCAAGTGGGCCTCGCAGGAAAACGGCCCGGTCCGTCCGATCCGCATCAATGGCAGATTGGCCTGGCGCGCCACGGACCTGCTGGCTCTCGTCAACCGCGGGAGCTTGTGATGGCCGAGACGAAAAAAAACCCGCCGGGGCAGGCGGGCGGCGTGGGCGAAATGGAATGTCTCGGCCGTGCGCTGACGAATCATGGCAGCACTAGTGCGGGTGTGAATGAGGACGAAGTCCGCGAACTGCGCATCGCTGATCTGGGCGTGGCGGTCGAGGCAGCATATGCCCTTGGTCATCGCGATGAGGCACGGCGGCTCGCAGCGCTGATGCGGCGCGAGGTTGCGATGCGCAGCCCGGCGCAGGTTCGGCGCATGGAGATGTACCGCGGGCTGATCGCCTCCCAGGCTGCGACGGGGGCGTGACATGCGCGACTACGCGACTGTCAGCCCTCGCTTCTGGACTGGCCGCACCGGCCGGGGGCTGAAAGCGAAGGGCGCCGAGGCGCTCATCGTCTCGATGGTCAATTTTCGCTCGGCGTCAACAGCAGCGCAGTGCTCGCGCTCTGCAGCAGCGACAGCGCGGCGCTGGCAAGCGCGTGGAGATTCTGGCCGGCGGCGCGCCGGGATAAGGCTTTGTCCTCTCGAAGCTCGGCCAGCGCCAGCGCATGTTGGCGCTTCGCCTGCCAGATCGCAATCCCAATTGCTGCAAGCGTGCCGATTGCCTGCACCCAGGCCGCCCAGTCCGATGGGGTCATCGTCGAGTGAGCGCAGGTGAGGGCGTTCGTCATCGCAGAGATCTCCAGTGGGCCTGCCCGTGGCTGGCGCGCGCCTGGTGCGCCGGCCGCCGCGGGGATAAGGTGGTGCCGCGTCGCGGCGCGCATTCCTTGCGAAAACCTACACAGTGCCTACACGATGTTCCGGCTAGGGCTCGCGGGGTTCTTGGTTTGGGTGCGCCGTGTTCGTAAACTGTTGTTTACAAAAGAAATAATGGTGCCCGGAACGGGAATCGAACCCGTATGACCCTGTTCAGGTCGGCGGATTTTAAGTCCGCTGCGTCTACCGATTTCGCCATCCGGGCAGGGTGCCGCGGAATGCTAGCAGTTGTTGACCTCGCACACGGGGTCGCGTTGCGCCACGATCGTAGCGATGGAAGTGTCACCGGTGACCATTGCGTAATAAAGTGCGGCGACTCTGCTGTTTGCCAGGCATCGCCCCGTGGAACCATCGATTGTTCGATGGTGTCGTACGAGGAGATGTTCCGCATTTGGCGGGGCCGAACCGGAAGCACAATCATGAAGATCTCGGCGCACGGGAATGATGCCTACGTCACCACCAACTCGACGTATGGTCGTGATGTACACAAACAAGGAAACAATACGCAACCGGCTGGCCAATTCCACGGCTCCAGACAGATTGCTGGCAAGTTGCAGCTATTCGGTGGCAAGCGTTCAGCTGGCGTCAATGATGCATTCATCACCACCAGCTCGGCGTATGGTCTGCTCGCGTTCAGCGGCGGCAACCAGACGAAAATCGCGCGCCTCTCGCGCCACCCTGCATCGGTCACCCCGAAGGTGCATTCGAACGCGGACAATCAATTGAATGGGCTGGTGCGCAACATCCGCAAGTCGATGCGGACTGAGCCGGCGGGAAATTTCCTGGATTCCCGCAAGCGCGTTGGCGCCGGCGTCACATCGATGGCCAAGCTCATTGCGCATGCGTACGTCAAGACGACGGCAAAACATCAACCCTTGCGCTTGCGCGGTGAGCAACAGCCATTCGCCCAGCCGTACCGCGCCGGCAGGGTCTCGACGTCGAGCAAGGTCGGGAGCGTACGAAACGCCTCGGATTCCGGGGTGTTGCAGCCGATCCGAGGTGCGGATTCGAAGGCTCTTGGCACGGATGGAGAAGGGCGGGCAGCAACACCCCGTGTTTCCAGGTTCGGCAATGCGTCGAAGTTGGCGCGACATGGCGCATGACAGACCCCCGCCACCCGCGCCCCGTGGCGAGGGCGCGGGTGGTGGTTCAGGCAGCGATGGCTTGCGGCACTGGCAGTCGGATCAGGTAATCGAATGCCGAAAGCGCCGCCTGCGCGCCTTCACCGACGGCGATGACGATTTGCTTGAACGGGGTGGTGGTCACGTCACCAGCGGCGAACACGCCCGGCAGCGATGTCTCTCCGCGCGCGTCAACCGCGATCTCGCCGCGGGCTGACAGTGCAAGCGTTCCCTTGAGCCATTCCGCATTGGGCAGGAGGCCGATCTGCACGAAAATGCCTTCAACGTCGAGGGTGTGTGCAGCACCGCTGGTGCGGTCGGTGTAAGCCAGGCCGCGAACCTTGCCGTCAGCGCCCAGCACCTCGGTGGTCTGGGCGCTGACGATCACCTTCACGTTGGCGAGGCTGCGCAGCTTGCGCTGCAGCACGTCGTCGGCGCGCAGTTGGTGATCAAACTCGAGCAAGGTCACCTCGGCGACGACTCCGGCCAGATCGATGGCAGCCTCCACTCCCGAGTTGCCGCCTCCGATCACCGCGACGCGCCGGCCTTTGAACAGCGGGCCGTCGCAGTGCGGGCAATACGTCACACCTTTGGTTCGGTACTCCTGCTCACCGGGGACGTTCATGTTGCGCCAACGCGCGCCGGTGGCGAGCACGACACTGCGCGCATGCAGCGTCGCGCCGCTGGCCAGGCGAAGTCCCACCAGCCCCCCGGGGGCATCAGGTGGAATCAGCCGCTCCGCACGCTGCTGATTGATGACGTCGACCGCGTATTCACCGACGTGCTGCTCCAGCGCGGCAACGAGCTTCGGGCCCTCGGTGTAGGGAATCGAAATGTAGTTTTCGATCGCCACGGTATCGAGCACCTGGCCGCCGAAGCGCTCGGCCACGAGGCCGGTACGAATTCCTTTGCGTGCCGCATAGATGGCCGCTGCGGCGCCGGCTGGCCCGCCGCCGACCACAAGCACGTCGAAGGGGTCCCGGGCTTCGAGCTCGGCGGCGGTGCGCGCGGCGGCACCTTTGTCGAGGCGGGAAACCAGTTGCTCCACGCTCATGCGGCCTGTGTCGAATAATTCGCCGTTGAGAAAGACAGTCGGCACCGCCATGACTTCGCGCGCCGTGACCTCATCCTGAAACAACGCGCCATCGATGGCGACATGCCGGATGCGCGGATTCAGCACCGCCATGGCGTTGAGCGCCTGAACCGTATCGGGGCAGCTGTGGCATGACAAGGACATGAAGGTCTCGAACTGGAAGTCGCCGTCCAGGGCTTGAACCTGTTCCACCACGGAGGGATCAAGCTTCGGTGGGTATCCGCCGACTTGCAGAAGCGCCAGCACCAGCGAGGTAAATTCATGCCCGAGCGGGATTGCGGCAAATGTCACCGCGATCTCCGTTCCGGTGCGTCGAATGATGAAGGAGGGCCGCCGCGCATCAACGCCGGCGAAATCAACCTGGATGAGGTCCGGGCGCAATGACGCCACCGTTTCAAGCAGGCTGCGCATGTCCCTGGCAGTGGCGCTGTCATCGAGCGACGCGACGAGTTCGATCGGATGCGACATCCGCTCCAGATAGGCCTTCAACTGGCTTTGAAGATCAGCATCCAACATGACGGGGCTCCTGCGGGTTGGGGGAATTTGAGGTGCAGACGACTCCCGGCCGGGATCTCCGGCCGTGAAGTCGAAAAAAATGGGGGCAGCAGTCGCGAGCGCGGCCCGCGGCCAAGGTCAGATCTTGCCGACCAGGTCCAGCGAAGGCTTCAGGGTCTTGTCGCCTTCCTTCCACTTCGCCGGGCACACTTCACCCGGGTGCGAGGCGACGTACTGGGCGGCGCGGACCTTGCGCAACAGCTCGGTGGCGTCGCGGCCAATACCGTTGTCGTGGATTTCGCACAACTTGATCTGGCCCGCCGGGTTGATCAGGAAGGTGCCGCGCAGTGCCAGACCCTCTTCCTCGATCATGACGTCGAAGTTGCGGGTGATGGCGCCGG
The DNA here is from genome assembly GCA_027311065.1 of Thiomonas sp. Taxonomy (GTDB): domain Bacteria; phylum Pseudomonadota; class Gammaproteobacteria; order Burkholderiales; family Burkholderiaceae_C; genus Thiomonas_A. The sequence continues at coordinate 35,587 of DAICZP010000022.1, forward strand.
TGGGGTCACCGATCATCACGTATTCAACCTTTTTGATCGCGGCCGAGGTGTCGTGCCAGGCCTTGTGGGCGAAATGCGTATCGGTGGACACAGCGTAAATTTCGACGCCGAGCTTCTTGAACTCGCCGTACTGCTCTGCCAGGTCTTCCAGTTCGGTCGGGCAGACGAAGGTGAAGTCGGCGGGATAGAACACGACCACGGACCAGCCGCCCTTGAGGTTCTCGTCCGTCACGGTGACGAACGTGCCGTTCTTGAGTGCCTGGGCCTTGAAAGGTTTGACTTGGGTGTTGATCAGCGACATGGTGACTTCCTCAGGGTTGCAAAATAGTGAGATGCAATCCTAAGGCGGGCTTGTCGATCAATCCAATTGATTTTCAGGATGTCAGCGATTGAGTGAGACTATCGTCTGCAGCATGCCTCTGGCGTGGGCAGGCAGCCAGTTTGGGTTCCACGACGCCGGCGAAACCGCCCAAACGCAAAACGGCGCAGGTGCATGAACACCTGCGCCGTTGGCGTGTCTGGAGGCGCGGGAGGGAGTCGAACCCACCTGGAAGGATTTGCAGTCCTCTGCATAGCCGCTTTGCTACCGCGCCGTGTTTCTCAAGCGACACTGTAGCGTTTCCCGCCGCAGTATCGCCGTCAAAAAAAAAGGGAAGCCATGTCTTCCCTTTTTCGTCACTGCTCAAAAATTCTGGAGCGGGAAACGAGTCTCGAACTCGCGACCTCAACCTTGGCAAGGTTGCGCTCTACCAACTGAGCTATTCCCGCGAAAACAGAAATTCTATACCTTCCAGGCACCCTGTCAAGTCCCTGGGGACGATCCGGCGGGCGGCTGAAGAAGTCACAGTTGTGCGGCCAATCCCCCGACCACTGCATGCATGCCTGCGTCGACGTGGAGGACCTCCGCGGTGACACCGCTTGCAAGGTCGGATAGCAGGAATGCGCTGGCATCGCCCACCTGCTCGATGGTGACGTTGCGCCGCAACGGCGTGCTGGCCTCGTTGAATTTGAGCATCTTGCCGAAATCCGCAATACCCGAGGCAGCCAGTGTCTTGATCGGACCGGCACTCACGGCATTCACGCGCATGCCACGCGGACCAAGGGATTCGGCCATGTAGCGTACCGTCGCCTCGAGCGCTGCCTTGGCCACGCCCATGGTGTTGTAGTTGGGTACGACGCGCTCGGCGCCAAGGTAGGTCATGGTGACGAGCGATGGTGTGGCGCCGGCCGCGACGCTGGCCTGAAGCATTGGCAGCGCTGCCTTGGCGAGGGCAGGAAACGAGTATGCCGAGATGTCATGGGCGATACGAAAACCCTCGCGTGAAAGACCGTCCACGAAATCACCCGCGATGGCCTCGCGGGGCGCGAAGCCGATCGAGTGCACAAGCCCGTCAAGCCGCGGCCAGTGCTGGCCGAGGCTGGCGAAAAGGGCGTCGATCTGGGTGTCATCGGCAACGTCGCAGGGAAAGGTCAGGGTGCTGCCAAACTCTTCGGCAAAACCCTTGATTCGTTCCAGGAAGCGGTCGCCGACGTAGGTGAATGCGAGTTCGGCACCTTCGCGATGGCATGCCTGCGCAACGCCGTAGGCGATGGAACGGTTGGACAGCAGCCCGGTGATCAGGATGCGTTTGCCGGTGAGAAAGCCCATGAGGAAGTCCTCTGACTGAAAATGATGTGCGGAGTATCGAGCGTTCGATCAGGGATGAACACGCGGTCATGCGCCGGAATTCTCGCACGGCCCGCGCAATCGGCTTTTCACGCAGCCCCGTGATGGACGGCCGGCAGTTGGTCGAGCGCGGTCTGCCCTGCTCATTCATCTGCCGTGACCGGCGTGTGATCGCAGCCATGGCGCACCGCCCTCATCCCTGTTGCACACGCTCCGGCTTGCCGGGCGGTGCGCATTCCCCTATAATCCCATTTTGTTGCTCACTGGCCGTGCTGGACTGGTGTCGTGCGAGGTCTGGTCTCAAGCCAGGGAGCTTGCAGGCCAATCAAGGCAGGAAAATCAAGGCTGATGCAGGTCCGAACTGGGTCCGAAGCGGGTCTGGAGTGTTTGCGTCAGGGTTTTGACGCAGCGTCCGGGGAACCGTTCGTCGGGGTGAGCGGTGCGGCATGGGTGCGAACCTGGCGGGTTCGGACCTGGAGAAGCGGCCTGTAGAGGCTTGTGGAGTTTGCGCAGAGGAAGACCGGGTTGACCAAAAAAGGGCGACACCAATCGCCCTTTTTTTTTGCTCTGCCGTATTGCGGTCGCTGCGGCGACCGGGTCGGCTGGGCGGTTGTGATTGTGTGGCGGTGCGCGGACGCATTTCAGGAGCGGGTTTGACCGGACGTACGTTGTTGGGGCAGGGCAGCCAGAGCATGGCGGACGCGATCGAGGCGACAGTCGAGGGGCTCGGCTGTGTGTTCGTCGAGTTCGCGTTGCTCAGTGGTGGATTGCTCCGGGTGACCATCGATCGCGCCGAGAGTGAAGGGCCGGTCACGGTGGAGGACTGCGAGCGTGTCACGCGCCAATTGCAGTACGTGCTCGAGGTCGAGGGTGCTGATTACCGGCGCCTCGAGGTTTCGTCCCCGGGATTGGACAGGTTGTTGCGCAAGCCTGAGGATTTTCTGCGGTTTGCCGGCCAGGCAGTCGACGTGACGCTTCGGACGCCGTTCCAGGGGCGGAAGAAATATCGTGGCATTCTGCAGGCGCCGGTGCCTGCGGTCGGTGACGCGGCGCAGCAAAACTATGCCATTTTCTGGGATGAGGCGCTGCTGACTGCGTTGACGGTGTCGCGACCGGGTGCCCCGAAGCCCAGGCCCGGAAAAGTGGGGGCGGGCAAACCGGCAAAGCCGGAGGATGTTCCGCAAGAGCTGCGATTTACGATGGCCGAGGTGCGTGAAGTGCGCCTCGTGCCCGTGCTTGACTTTAGGGGGCGAAAATCATGAACCGCGATTTGCTGATGCTGGTCGATGCGCTGGCGCACGAGAAGAACGTCGACCGTGACGTGGTGTTCAGCGCTGTTGAGGCGGCGTTGGCCTCGGCGACCAAGAAGCGCTACCCCGGTGAAGTCGACATTCGCGTGGCGATCGATCGCAACACCGGCGGCTACGAAACGTTTCGCCGCTGGTTGGTGGTGCCTGACGAGGCAGGATTGCAGCAGCCGGATGCGGAAATTCTGCATTTCGAAGCTGTCGAGCAAATTCCTGATATCGAGATCGGCGAATACATCGAAGAGCAGGTCGAGAGCGTCGAGTTCGGTCGCATTGGTGCGCAGGCAGCCAAGCAAGTCATTCTGCAGAAGATCCGCGACGCCGAGCGCGAGCAGATTCTGAATGACTTTCTCGAACGCAACGACAAGATCTTCATCGGCAGCGTCAAGCGCATGGACAAGGGCGACGCCATCGTCGAGTCTGGCAAGGTTGACGCGCGCCTGCGCCGCGGCGACATGATTCCGAAGGAAAACCTTCGCATCGGCGACCGCGTGAAGGCGGTGATCGCGAAAGTGGACCGGCAGGCGCGGGGCCCGCAGATCGAACTTTCGCGGACGGCGCCTGAGTACATGAAGGAACTGTTTCGCCTCGAGGTGCCTGAGATCGAGCAAGGTCTGCTGGAAATCAAGTCCTGCGCCCGCGACCCCGGTCTCCGGGCCAAGATCGCGGTACTGTCCCATGATCGCCGCATTGACCCGATCGGCACCTGCATCGGTGTGCGTGGTTCGCGCGTCAACGCGGTCAGCACAGAGCTTGGCGGCGAGCGCGTGGACATCGTGTTGTGGTCCGACGATCCAGCGCAGTTCGTGATCGGCGCCCTGGCGCCGGCCAATGTGCAGTCCATCGTTGTCGACGAGGAGCGACACGCAATGGACGTCGCGGTGGACGAGGAAAATCTCGCGCTGGCCATCGGTCGCGCCGGGCAGAACGTGCGCCTTGCGTCGGAGCTCACCGGGTGGGCGATCAATCTGATGTCCGCCGAGGAATCGCAGAACCGGCACAATGCCGAGGTCGAGACCATGCGTGAGTTGTTCCGCACCAAGCTCGACGTCGATCAGGAAGTCGCTGACATCCTGATTGCCGAAGGATTTGCGAGCTTGGAGGAGGTCGCCTATGTTCCCCTGCAGGAGATGCTGGAGATCGAGGCGTTCAACGAAGAAACGGTTCACGAGCTTCGTAACCGTGCACGTGATGCCCTGCTCACGCAGGAAATCGCGCGCGAGCAGAAACTCGAAGGCGTCTCGCAGGATCTGAAGGATCTCGAGGGACTGACGACCGACGACATCACCAAACTCTCCGATTCCGGCGTGCACACGCGCGACGACCTCGGTGATCTGGCTGTCGACGAGCTCACCGAGATCATCGGGGGGGACGGGGCCCGCGCCAGCGCGCTCATCCTGAAGGCCCGGGAACACTGGTTCAACGCCTGAGCGCTTGAGGCCCAAGGAGCAAGGAATATCCATGGCACAAACCACCGTCGCGCAACTCGCCAATGAGCTGCACATCCCAGCCGCCACGTTGCTTGAGCAACTTGGCGCCGCCGGCGTGCACAAGCAAGCGCCCGACGATCCGATCAGCGACGCCGACAAGGCTCGTCTGCTGGACCACTTGCGCGTCGCGCATGGGGCGCAGTCCGGCGATCGCAAGAAGATCACCCTGACGCGAAAGCAAACCACCGAGATCAAGCAGGCCGATGCCACCGGCAAGGCCCGCACCATCCAGGTCGAGGTTCGCAAGAAGCGTGTCTTCGTCAAGCGCGACGAATCCATGCCGGACATGCCGGCACAGGCCGCAGAGCCCGCGGTCAGCGAGGCGGAGTTGCTGCGTCGTGAGGAAGAGGCGCAGCGCGAGTCCGAGCTTCTCGCACGTCAGGCCGAGGAACTGAGCCGTCGTCAGCGCGAGGAGGAAGAGGCGCGCCAGCTTGCCGAGGAACGCGAGCGTGTGCGTCAGCGTGAAGAAGAAATGCGCCGTCTCGCAGCGGAGGCGGAGGCTGCCGCCGCGCGCGAGGCGGCACAGGCCGCCGCCGCACTGGCAGCGAAGGCCCTGAACTACAGCGGCAATGACGCCATGGTAGCTGCAGCGACCGCCGCGGCCAAGGCGGCCAAGGAACAAGCAGTCCAGCAGGAGCAGGCCGTGCATGCGGCGCAGGAAGCAAAAGACACCAAGGCACGTGCCGAGGCGCAGGCGCGTCAGGACGCGGACAAGCGTGCGGCGGAGGAAACCGCGGTGAAGCGCGCGGCTGAACTTGCCAACGTCGTGCAGCGGCGTCGGGCTGCCGAGGCGGAGGCAGCTGCCATTCGAGACATGCTCGCACGTCCCCGCGCCGTGCTTCACGCACCGAAGCCGGAGGCACCGAAGCCGGTGGAGGCACCCGCGATCAAGGGGACGATCCACAAGCCGGCTGCGGGGGCGGCTCCGAAGCCTGCCGCGACAGCGGCAGCCCCCGCTGGGGACGCCAAAGCCAAGAAGCAAGTCAAGTCCGAGCAGCTGTCATCGTCGTGGGCGGATGAGGCTGCCAAGCGTCGCGCCATCAAGACACGCGGTGATGCCAGCGGCGGTACCGGTACATGGCGTGGCGCAAAGGGCGGCAATCGCCGCGATTCGCGCGAAAAGGACCAGCCGCGTTTCGTCGCTCCGGCCGAGCCACAGGTGCGCGAGGTGCACATCCCCGAAACGATCACCGTCAGTGATCTTGCCCACAAGATGGCCGTCAAGGCGTCCGAGGTCATCAAGACCTTGATGAAGCTTGGCCAAATGGTGACCATCAACCAGGTCCTTGACCAGGAAACGGCGATGATCATCGTTCAGGAAATGGGCCATACGTCCATTGCCGCGAAGCTCGATGACCCCGAGACCTTTCTCGAAGAAGAGGGCCAGGCGCCGCACGAAGTTGAATTCGTGCCACGCGCTCCAGTTGTCACTGTCATGGGCCACGTCGACCATGGAAAGACCTCACTGCTCGACTACATTCGGCGTGCCAAGGTTGCGGCGGGTGAGGCAGGCGGTATCACGCAGCACATCGGTGCCTACCATGTGACCACACCGCGCGGCATGATCACCTTCCTCGATACTCCTGGTCACGAGGCTTTCACCGCCATGCGGGCGCGCGGTGCCAAGGCGACCGACATTGTCATTCTGGTGGTTGCGGCCGACGATGGTGTCATGCCGCAGACCAGGGAGGCGATCGCACACGCCAAGGCTGCAGGCGTACCCATCGTGGTTGCCATCAACAAGATCGACAAACCGGACGCGAATCCCGATCGTGTCAAGCAGGAGCTGGTCGCCGAGCAGGTGCTGCCTGAAGAGTACGGTGGAGATTCACCCTTCGTGGCAGTGTCGGCGAAGACTGGGCAGGGGATCGACGAGTTGCTGGAGCAGGTCCTGCTGCAGGCCGAGGTACTCGAGCTCAAGGCCCCGATCGATGCCCCGGCGAAGGGCCTGGTCATCGAGGCGCAACTCGACAAGGGCCGCGGCCCGGTGGCCACTGTGCTGGTGCTGTCTGGCACGCTCAAGCGCGGCGATGCAGTGCTCGCCGGCTCTTGCTGGGGCCGTGTGCGGGCCATGCTCGACGAAAACGGGCGGCCGGTGCAGACCGCGGGTCCGGCGATCCCGGTCGAAATCCAGGGTCTCAGCGAAGTGCCGAGTGCTGGCGAGGAATTCATGGTTCTCGCCGATGAGCGCCGGGCAAGGGAAATCGCCTTGTTCCGCCAGGGCAAGTACCGTGACGTCAAGCTCGCTCGCCAGCAGGCGGCCAAGCTCGAAAACATGTTCGATCAGATTGCGGAAGGGACCAAGACCCTGAACCTGATCATCAAGTCGGATGTGCAAGGTTCCCAGGAAGCGCTCGTGCACGCGCTGACGAAGCTGTCGACCGAAGAAATCAAGGTCGCGGTGGTCCACGCAGCGGTCGGCGGCATCACCGAAAACGACATCAACCTCGCGATTGCCTCGAAAGCGGTGGTCATCGGGTTCAACACCCGTGCCGACGCCGGCGCCCGCAAGGCGGCCGAGCAGAACGGCATCGATATTCGCTACTACAACATCATCTACGAAGCCGTGGATGAGATCAAGGCGGCGATGTCGGGCATGCTTTCACCCGAGAAGCGCGAGGAGGTCATTGGCATGGTCGAGGTCCGCCAGGTCTTCCGCATCAGCAAAGTCGGAACGGTGGCCGGTTGCCGCGTGATGTCCGGGACGGTCCGTCGTTCGGCGCATGTGCGGGTGCTGCGTGACCACGTGGTCATCCACACCGGTGAACTCGACTCGCTGAAGCGCTTCAAGGATGATGTTAGCGAGGTCCAGGAAGGTTTCGAGTGCGGTCTGTCACTCAAGAGCTTCCATGATCTCGAGGAAGGTGACCAGCTCGAAGTGTTCGAGGTCAAGGAAATCGCCCGCACGCTTTGAGCGTTCCGCAAGGAAGCGGTCCGCAACTTCCCAGGCCGGAGCGCCCCGCGGCGGGTGCTCCGGCCTTCGTCCGTTTGCCGCATCAAGGGCGCGGGTGTGTTGATCCAGCGCAATTTTCCAGATCGTTGTTCAAGGTCGTAGTCCATGCC
>DAICZP010000060.1 GCA_027311065.1 Thiomonas sp.
TCTTGTAGGGGTTGTGTGCCAAGGGCCGGCAGGCTTGGTCAGAGCGTCAAAGCTCCGGCTGGGCTGCTGGCACGGTCGCTCCGGCATCGGCAGCCTGGCGGAGGTGCTGAAGGAACTGCGCGGTCGCACGTTGCCAGGTGAATTGCCGCGCATGGGCGAGCGCATTTTGTCTGGGAACGCGCAGGGCGGCGAGGCACGCAGCGCGCAGATCTTCCGCCAGCACCCCGGCCGGCGCGTCGCCGATGACATCCAGGGGGCCGGTGACGGGGTAGGCGGCGACGGGGCAGCCGCAGGCAAGCGCCTCGATGAGCACCAGACCGAACGTATCGGTGCGGCTGGGAAATACGAACACGTCGGCGCCAGAGTAGACCTCGGCGAGTCGATCCTGGCTCAGGACCCCAAGGAAGCGCACTCCCGGGTAATCACGCGCGATGCGCGGCAACTCGGGGCCTTCGCCAACCACCCACTTGGTGCCCGGGAGGTCGAGTTCGAGAAAGGCGTCAATATTCTTTTCGACCGCAACCCGTCCCACGTACAGAAAAATGGGCGGCGTGCCGTCGAGGCGCTTGCCTTGACGAGGAAAAAACACCTCTGTATCAACGCCGCGCGACCACAGCGCGAGGTGCTTGAATCCACGCGCAGCAAGATCGGAGCGCACGACCTGGGTCGGCACGAGGGTGACCCGAGAGGCGTTATGGAACCAGCGCAGGTATGCGTAGGTCCATGCCAGCGGCATGCCGAAGCGCGCTTTCACGTACTCGGGGAACCGGGTGTGGTAAGCCGTCGTCAGCGGCACGCCCAAACGCAATGCCGCACGCCGCGCCGCCAGACCCAGCGGCCCCTCGGTGGCGATGTGCACCACATCCGGGCAGAATTCGCGAATGATGCGCATCACGGCGGAGCCGGGTCGCCAGCTGAGTCTGATCTCCGGATAGGTCGGGCATGGCACGGTGCGGAAGCGCCCGGGTTCGATGATCTCGACCTCTTCACCTTCGGCGCGCAGGTGCTCGATGGTGGTTTTCAGGGTGCGGACGACGCCGTTGACTTGTGGACTCCAGGCGTCACTGACGATCAGGATACGCATGTTGCGGGCTCGGGAATCGGGGTGACCGTGGAATGAATAGGCACGGCATGCGGCCGCAGCTCCGACAGGACTTCCGGTACTTGCGCAGCGGACTTCCACATCAACAGCTGCAGCGTGCCATCGTCGTTCTCGGCGATGGCCGTGAGACTCTCGACCCAGTCGCCGCAATTCGCGTAAATCGTCGCATCGATATGCCGCAGCTCAGCGCGATGAATATGGCCGCAGACCACGCCTTCGCACTTTCGCCGCGCTGCCTCTTCCGCCAGGAGTTGTTCGAAGCTGGAGATATAGCTCACCGCATTCTTGACTTTTCCCTTGAGATACTGGGAAAGCGACCAGTAAGAAAATCCAAGGCGGTGGCGTGCGTGGTTGAGCCAGCGGTTGAGTTTGAGAGTGAAGATGTAGAGCGCATCGCCAAGATGGGCCAGCCACTTCGCGTGCATCACCACGCCGTCAAACCAGTCACCGTGCACCACCCACAAGCGGGTTCCGTTCGCAGTGATGTGGATCACGTCAGAGAGAACTTCCACCCCGCCGAAATGCTGCCCGGTGTAGGTGCGGGCGAATTCGTCGTGATTGCCCGGAACAAACACGACGCGGGTGCCTTTGCGCGCCTTGCGCAGAAGTTTCTGCACCACGTCATTGTGAGCTTGCGGCCAGTACCAGCCTTTGCGTAGTTGCCAGCCATCGATGATGTCACCGACGAGATAGATGGTCCCGGCGTGACAATGCTTGAGCAACTCGAGCAACGCCTCTGCCTTGCAGTCGCGCGTGCCGAGATGGATGTCCGACAGCCAGAGGGTGCGGTATTGGTGCGGGGCGAGGAGATCTTCGCCCCCGTCGACCGGACGGGCTTCTGGGGTGGTTGCAGGGGAATCTGGCGGGTGCAGCATGAGCAGCATTGCAGTCGCCCGATGTGACGAGGCTGTGACAATGGCGGAGCGTCACGCATGGGTGCCATCCAATCGTGGCGTTGCGGTCCGGCGAGCAGCTGAGCACGAGGACGGACGCGTCGAGCATGTCTGCCAGTCAGCGCCGGATGCCCGACGCGCAACGCCGCGCGGTCAAGGGTGTACCGGTGCTGAGCCTGGGGCCGGGATGGGAATGTTCGCCGCGTTCATTCCGGCCTTGGAGGCAACCGGCGCAGGGGCAGCAGGAGCGGCGGGTATCGCCGCTGACACGTTCGGGACCGGCGAGGGCGCTGCACTCACAGTCGGTTTGCGCGGTGATGGCTTGTGATGCTTCGCGCCGGCACCGTACTGACCGACGTGGCCAGGTGCGGCGGGCGGTGCCTTTGCTTCCCGCGCGAGTTCATGCTTTTTCGCCTCCGGGAGTTGCTGGTAATGGGTCCACGCTTGTTTGCGCTTTTGCAGCGATGCGCGCCCGGTGGCGAGATAGTTCTCCCGCGCAAGCCTGCGCTGCAGCGGCGTCATCTTGATCCATTCGGCCATGCGGCGGTGGAGGACGTTGCGCTGCGCCGGGCTCATGGCCGGGTAGCGCGCAGCGATGTCGAGCCACTTGCGCTTGCGATTTGCATCGAAACGCGGCCATTCGGACTCCAGCGGCGCCAGAGCCTGTTTCTGCATCACCGTGAGATGGCTCCAGTCCGGCTGCGCCGACGTTGCCCATGCGTTGCTCCACCCCGGACCGAACCAAGCGGCCACGACGAGCAACATGGAGCGGGCGACGACCAGCCAGACCGAGCGACGTCGCGCCATCAGCCCCCCTGCCGCAGGTAGCTGCGGAAACCAGGATCGACATAGGCCTGTGGGGGGAGGTCATCGAGCAGGACCGCAGTGTCGATATCGGCGATGCGATGAACGAAACGCTCCTGCTGGAAGTGTTGCAGCACGTACAGACCGACAAGCAGCGTCGGGATCGCCAACGCCAGTCCGACGCCGAGCCGCCATGGTGCATCGGCGCCAGCCCCAGAGCCGGCCACGGCACCCGCCCGCATCCATACCGGTACGCGAGAGCGCTGGCGCGCCGGCGCGCGGCGCGTCAGCGCGACGCGGCGCGCTGCGTCGAGCCGCTCAGCCACGCCAAGAGGAAGGTCGGCATCACCCTCCGACAGGTGGCTGGCAACCTGGTAGGCAAACCGCGCCTCTGCGGCGGATTGCGCGTGCTTGTCGTTATGTGCGTCCATCATCAAACCCCCGTGCTTTGAGCGCTTTGGCCAACGCATGCGTCGCCCGTGAGCAGTGTGTTTTCACGCTTCCCTCCGAACACCCCATGGCCGCAGCCGTCTCGGCGACGTCGAGACCTTCCCAATAACGCATCAGGAAGGCTTCGCGTTGACGTTCGGGCAATTTCTGGATTTCTGATTCGAGGATGGCGCGGGTCTGGGCGCGTTCAAGGTAGTGATCAGAACCCTCGAGGTGCTGTGCTTCCGACTGCAGGTCGAGCGCGTCGAGGAGATCGAAGTCGGACTCTCCATCGGAGCCCTGGAAGTCGGAAAGGTTGCTGGTCCAGGCGTTTCGCACCTTGCTGCGACGGTGCCAGTCGAGGATCGCGTTGGTGAGGATACGCTGGAACAGCATCGGCCATTCGGCGGGGCCGCGATCACCGTATTTTTCGGCCAGCCGAATCATGGCGTCCTGGACGATGTCCAGCGCGGAATCGGCGTCCCGGGTCGCGAACTGCGCCCGCTTGAAGGCACGCCTGTCGACGCTGCGAAGGAAGTCCGAGAGTTCTTTGTCAGTCGTCACAGCCGGGTCGACGCCGTACGGGGGGAAGGGACCAGCCCGCAATTATGCCCATGCTTTGGACATGGGCAGGCGCTTTCGGCAACTCAGGCCGCGTCCGTGCCGTGGAGCAGGTCGAAATGCTCCACCACCGGGGGCTGCGCAAAGAAGGGAGCGACGATGGCGCGCCACTGCCCGTAGGCCTCGGACTGGCGAAATCCCACAGTATGGTCCGCGAGTGTCGCCCAATGAATGGTCAGCAAATAGCGTTCCGGCGTATCAATCCCTTTGTGGACTTTGTAGCCGAGGAAACCAGTCGCGTGCGCGATGACGCTCTGGATGCCGTGCAGGATGGCGGCGTCGAATTCGGCCTGGCGGCCCGGCTGGATGCGGATGTCTGCGAGTTCGAGGATCATGAGCGGATTCCAGGGTTGAAGGGTCGCGCCTCCAGCGCGGAGGCGTGTGTCACGCACCATTGTGCGACAGGGTTCGCTTCGTCGCCCGGATCCTACCTACAATGCACCTTTGAAGGTCGCGCTGCCAAATCGGCGGTCCACGCATCATGCCCCTGTCCCCCATTCCCGAAATCGTGGCCGAGCTCAAGGCCGGCCGCATGGTCATTCTGGTCGACGAGGAAGACCGCGAGAACGAGGGCGACCTCGTGCTCGCGGCCGATCACGTCACACCCGAGGCCATCAACTTCATGGCCACCCACGGCCGGGGCCTCATCTGCCTGACGTTGACGCGCAAGCGCTGCGAGCAGATCGGCCTCAAACCCATGGTGCAGCACAATGGGTCTTCGCACGGTACGGCGTTCACGGTGTCGATCGAGGCAGCCGAAGGCGTGAGTACTGGTATTTCCGCTGCAGATCGGGCCCACACGACGCGGGTCGCGGTAGCCCGCGACACCGTGCCCGACGATATCGTCCAACCCGGGCATGTTTTTCCATTGATGGCGCAGGACGGTGGCGTACTGATGCGCGCGGGTCACACCGAGGCCGGGTGTGACCTGGCTGGCATGGCCGGGCTCGCACCCGCCGCGGTGATCTGCGAAATCATGAACGA
>DAICZP010000040.1 GCA_027311065.1 Thiomonas sp.
CACGACGCCGGAAACCCTTTCCGACCTTCGATTTCCACCAGACACAACCGGCACGAGCCAAACGCCTGCACGCTGTCGGTGGCGCAAAGCTTGGGCACGTTGACACCGGCCTGTGCCGCCGCCCGCATCAAGGATGTGCCGCGTGGTACCGAGACGGTTTGACCGTCAATGTTCAGTGTGACCTGTTCGTCTGCGTCAGCGGCTGGGGTGCCGAAGTCGATGCCCTCGATCGCGTTCATTGTGCGGTCTCCATGTCGTTATGCGTGGTGCGTGCCGCGCCGTCATCCAGGCCGAAATCGCCCGGGAAGTAATTCAACGCCGACAGCACGGGGTAGGGCGTCATGCCGCCCATCGCGCACAGGCTGCCGTTGAGCATGGTGTCGCAGAGGTCGCGCAGCAGTACGACTTGCGTCTCCTTGCGGTCACCCGCGCGGATGCGGTCGATGACCTCGACGCCACGCGTTGAACCGATGCGGCAGGGTGTGCATTTGCCGCAGGACTCGATGGCGCAGAACTCCATTGCATAACGCGCCAGCCCCGCGAGGTCGGCTGTGTCATCGTGCGCCACGATCCCGCCGTGCCCCAGCACCGCGCCTGCGGTTGCGTAGGCTTCATAGTCGAGAGGCAGGTCCCACTGGGAGGGGGGCAAATAGGCGCCTAAGGGTCCGCCCACTTGCACGGCCTTGAGGGCGCGCCCCGAGGCGCTGCCGCCGCCCCAGCTCTCGAGCAGATCGCGCAGGCTGCTGCCGAACGGGATTTCCACCAGCCCGGGCTGACGCAGATTGCCGGCCAGCTGGAACGGCAGCGTGCCTCGCGAGCGTCCGGTGCCAAGCGCCGCGTATGCCTCTGGGCCCTGCGCCAGAATGGCAGCGGCCGTGGCGAGCGTGAGCACGTTGTTGATCACTGTGGGTTGTCCGAACAAACCCGACAGTGCCGGCAGCGGCGGCTTCGCGCGCACCATGCCGCGACGCCCCTCGATGCTCTCGAGCATCGCGGTTTCTTCTCCGCACACGTACGACCCAGCGCCGACGCGCACTTCGATGTCGAAGGCATGCGTGCCACCCAGGATGCGGGGGCCGAGGAAGCCAGCGCCGTGCGCACGGCGCACCGCTTCACGCATGGTCTCGATGGCGTGGGGGTATTCCGAGCGGATGTAGACATAGCCGAAGTCCGCTCCCACCGCCAAGCCGGCGATGATCATGCCCTCGATGAGCATGAAAGGGTCCCCCTCCATCAGCATGCGGTCCGCGTAGGTGCCGGAGTCACCTTCGTCGGCGTTGCAGGCGATGAACTTGCGTGGTGCCTGCGCCCGACGCACGGTCGTCCACTTCACGCCGGCCGGAAAAGCCGCACCGCCACGACCGCGCAGGCCGGACCGCACCATGGCGTCGCAAATGGCTTCCGGAGCCATGTCCAACGCTTGGCGCAAGCCTTCCCAGCCACCGTTGGCTGCATAGTCGTCGAGAGACAGCGGATCGATGACACCCACGCGCCGGAACGTCACGCGCTGCTGACGCGCCAGCCAGGGGATGGCGTCCGTCGGCCCATGACACAGGGCGTGCGGCGCTCCTTCGAGCAGGCCCGCGTCGAGCAGGGCGCCGATCTGCCCGGCGGCGACCGGACCATAGGCGACGCGCCCACGCGCGGTTTGCACTTCCACCAGAGGTTCCAGCCACGCCATGCCGCGCGAGCCGTTGCGCACGATCTCCACCGTCAAGCCGCGTTTGGCGCACTGCGCGCGCAAGGCCTGCGCCACGGCATCGGCACCGAGCGCCAGCGACAGCGCGTCGCGCGGGATGAATACGCGAACGATTGCGCTCATGCCTGCTCCTCCAGCAACGTAGCGATCGCTGCCACTCCCGGGGCGTCCACCCGCGCGTATGGGCGGCCATCGACCATCAAGGCGGGTGAGCCAGCGCATAGCCCGAGACAATACACTGGCTCGAGGGTTACGTGTCCGTCCGCACGGGTTTCGTGCAAATCGCATGCGAGAGCGTCACGAACCTGTTCGAGCAGTGCGTCGCCGCCGCGTGCAAGGCACGACTCGGCCCGGCACACCTGGACACGATGTCGACCGAGAGGCGTTGTGTGGAAGTCGGGGTAATAGGTCACGACACCATGCACTTCGGCGCGCGAAAGATTGAGCGCTGCAGCAATCGGTTCGATGGCCTGCGAGGGAATCCACCCCAGCGCGTGCTGCAGGTCGTGGAGCAGTGGCATCAGTCCGCCGGGACGATCCCGATGGTTTGCGATCGCAGACGTCAGCGCCGCGTCGAACGCGCCCGCATCGAATGGAGCATCGTCGGCACGGGCCGGGCGTGGGATTGGGTCCATCATGTCTCCTGGGTGAGGGCGCTGTGATGCGTCCTTCATGCTGTGCACGGCCTGCATATTTCGCGTGAAAATGCCGTCACCCGGAATTTATGGCGCGCGCACGTCAGATGCAATAAGCTGAAGCTGATCGTTATCATCGGAGGTGGGCGGCATATGCGCGGATCCGGTGCCATGTTTTCCAGGGGTATGCAATGCGCAAGGTTTCCATCGAACCGCAATGGACCATCCAACAGGACGACGGCCAGACGCTCTCACCGCGCTTGCTCGCGCTGTTGCGGGCGGTGCACGACAGGGGCAGTCTTGCAGCAGCCTGTCTGACGATGGGGGCCTCGTACCGTCATGCCTGGGATCTGGTGCGTCAGGGCGAGGCCATGTTCGGCGCGCCCCTGCTCTCCATGCAGCGTGGCCGCGGGTCGAACCTCACCGAGCTGGGAGCCCGTCTGGTCTGGGCGGACCGCCGCATCAACGCACGCCTGACGCCGGCGCTGGAAAGTCTGGCCTCGGAGCTCGAGGCTGAAATCCGCGCAGTGCTCGATGAAGCCGCGCTGCCGCTGCGGGTGCACGCCAGCCACGGGTTCGCCATCGAAACCTTGTTGCGTCTGCTCGGCGAAGGCGGCATGGAGCTCGAGCGCAAATACCTAGGCAGCCATGAGGCCGTGGTGTCTCTGGCCAACGGGACGTGCGACGTCGCCGGCTTTCACATCCCTATCGGCGCGTTCGAACCCGAGGTGCTGGCTCGCTACACGCCCTTGTTCGACATGCGCACGCACCGGGTCGTGTGCCTGGCCACGCGTCGCCAGGGCCTGATGGTCGCATCCGGAAACCCGGCCCGAATCTACTCGCTGCGTGACCTTGCGCGGCCTGGCGTGCGGTTCATCAACCGACAGCTCGGCTCCGGCACCCGCTTGCTGCTCGAATGCATGCTTCGAAGTGAGGGCATCGCGCCCGCCGCGGTGCATGGCTTCGAAAGCGGTGAGTTCACGCATGCCGCCGTGGCGGCCTTCGTCGCCAGCAAGATGGCCGATGTCGGCTTCGGCATCGAGACACCTGCGCGCCAGTTCGGGCTGGAATTCATCCCCATGGCCAGCGAGCGTTACTTCCTGTTGTTCGACGAGCGCTCCCTGAGCACGCCGCAGGTGCAATCGATGCTCCAGATCCTGCGCAGCGCGGCCTTCCGCGCCGCGGTCGACCGGCTTTCAGGGTACGCGGTCATCGACCCGGGGGCGCTGCAGACAGTGCCGGAGGCCTTCGTGCCCCTGCGCGCGGCGTCTGCCACCGCTTCCTAGAGCGCGGGTGGGCGGAAGCGTGCATAGTCTTCGTCGTTGAGAAGCGCATCGAGCCGTGCACCGATGGCCGCGTCGTTCCGGCTCGAGGGTGCGCTGGAGGGCAGCCCGCAATGCAAGGCGTTTTTCGCAATCTCGCGCAGGAATGTGATCCGCAGACTCGCTGCCTTGTTGGTCTCGCTGGTGTCGTCGGTCAGGTCCAGCATGGCGTTGCAGACTTGATCGATGACCTGGTTCAGAGTCGCGGTCGCATGGACCAGATTTTGCTGTGCTTCGTCGGGGTCGTTGGAACCATTCTGAACGGATCGGAACAGATCGTTGACTTGGTTCAGTCCAAAGATGGCCTTGGCGCGAAGTTGAGTCCCTTCGAAGCGCAGCAAGGAGATCGCCAATCCAAATGCGTCCTGCGCCTGCGCGACGACGGGGCTCACGCCGTCGCGGTTGCCGGGGGCTAGCTGGTTGAGATAGTAGGCGATCAGAGGGGTCGAATACATCGCAGTGTAGGTTTGCGCAGTCCCGGACTGGCTATGGTCGCCGGATCCGTGCTTGCGCATGAAGTCGGTGTCAATCAGCTTGAGCGACACGTCGCCCGATGCGTCCAGGATCAGGTTTTCCGGCTTGATGTCGCCATGGACAAAGCCGCGGCTGCCAAGCTCGCGCAGCATCGAGACCCCTTGGGTCACCAGTGCGTCCATCTGATTGCTGTCGAGGTCGCGGAGGGGAGCCTTGATCAGATCGCTCCCGGTGGCCAGAGGCTGAATATCGCCGACGATATCCACAGAGAGTTTGCGTTTGGCCAATGCTGCGAGGTACGACTGTTGACGAAGGTAGGGGCGCAGATCGGCTTGTTCAACGTAGCGATATCGGGAGCTCGGGTCGTTGGAAGCACCTTCTTGAACGATATACCCCAGAGGTGCAATCACATGCCGCATGCCCGCCGCATAGGCGCTGTCGGCCCCG
This sequence comes from Thiomonas sp., assembly GCA_027311065.1. GTDB lineage: Bacteria > Pseudomonadota > Gammaproteobacteria > Burkholderiales > Burkholderiaceae_C > Thiomonas_A. The sequence goes on from DAICZP010000040.1 coordinate 4,578, forward strand.
GCGCCGCGCCTGAGGGCCACGGCAAGATCGGGTGGGAAGCTCCAGTGGATGGAGTGGTCATATAGCTTCAAAGCATCGTGCCTCTGGCCTCCGCTCGCGCTGGATCGCGCCACGCGTTTGACGGCACCCATCCCGCCATCGCCGATGGCTGCGCTGATGTCGGTGATGCCCGCTTGCTCGTAGGCACCCGTGAGCTTTCCGGCGCCAGGTGGGCCAAAAATGTCAGCAATCGCCTGCTTTGCGTCGCCCGGGGTGATGTCTTTTTTGTCGGCAAGCTTGAGCAAGGTCTGCTGGGAGGCGCCGGCGGCTTTCAGTAAGGCGATGAAACCTTCACGGCTGCGTTGGCGACGGCGCGACGTATCCCACAGGCGCTGGTACCAACGGTCTGTTCTGACCCAGTTTGCGCGGATGTTCATGGGACGGGCGAGTCCGTCAAGCCGCAGTCCCGCAGCCGGCGAACGCCCCCGCGCCGGCAGTTGCCGAAGAATGGATTGCAAGGCGTAGCGGGCCTCGGTGACGCCCAGGTCGTGAACCAGACGCGGTTCCGACGCATCGGGACCGGTGCGAGAACGCCCCGCCGCAGCGATCAGGTCGGAGGTGTCGCGCTTGCGCGTGCGCAGCCACGACTGCTGCGGGGCAAGCTCCAGATCCTGGATCGGATGGGCGCGCGCTCCGTGGTAGGTCCCGCGTATCCAGGGCTTTTTGCGCAAGGAACGCTCGATGCAGTCCAGCGCGAAATTCCTGATGTCGTGGTGCCGGCTTCCATGCCTGGAGCTTCGGATTCTGGCGACGATGGACCGGATTCGTTCGTTCGCCTCTCCCACAGCCCGCAACTGGGCCTGGGACAGCGAGGTGTGCTGCGTTTGCGGAATCGACTTCGATTGATGGAGGATCTCCACTTCCAGTTCAGTTACGAGTGCAAGGCCGTGCGTGTTTCCGCGCATGACCCGGTGCAGGAGTACGACACCTTCATTAAGCATGTGCGCTTCAATGCCGGTGCGGCCGCACGCCACCAAGGCAGGAGGTTTGAGCTTGTACTGCTCGCGCAGCAGTCCATCGTCACCGGCATTTCCGAAACGCCGCAAGCGCTGCAGCGCACCGCCAACCTCTTTTGAAGCGCTGCCAAGCGCGGGCGGCGGCAGTGGTGACGCGGCGCGTCGCAGCGGTTGGATTGGACCTGAAACAATATTTGTCATGCGGCTCCCCTTCAGCATGCTCTGACGCCATCGCGCCGTAGCGAAGGCATTTTTCTCGGTGTCGCAGAACGTTACATCGGCTCGGCTGTGAAGCAGCCATCGGTCAACGTGAGGCGAATTGCCTGAAGCGTCGGTGCGCCAGCAGTGCGGCGAGCCACGCCGGAGCCGACTTCGGTTCGGCAAGTGGACTGTTGACGTTGACCCACTCCGCCTTGACGGCCGTTTTGGCAAGTTCACAAAGAAAATCCACGCGGCTCAGGGCTCCCGGATGCGGATTTCTGGATGCATAGGCAGCTTTGAGTTCATCCAGATGCGAGACAAGCGTGCGTGCGCCCGCTTGCGCGAGCGTGTACGCAGTGCTGCTGTCGGGTTCAGAGACAATGCCATCAAAAACTCGCGCGGATTGATCGAGAAATGCTTTCGTTTCCGTGTTCATGGATGCAGGCAATTGCATGCGCAGGAGACTGATGGCCATTCCGTAATAGTCCTGGGCTGGCGCGGTATCCTTGTCCGCCCTGGCAAGTCCGTCAGCGCCGGCATGTGCGAAATGCAGGGCGGCGGAGGGTGTGGAATATCCGGCGGTCAGCGCTCCGCCCAACCCGCCGCTGCGCAAGGGTGCGGCGTGATGCTTGCGCATGTAATCAACGTCGATGAGTCGGAGAACGCCGTCGTCCCCCCACATCATGTTCTGCGGCTTGATATCGCCGTGGACCAGACCGTTCCTGTCGAGTTCCTTCAGTGTCGCGACCCCTTGCCGAATCATGGCCTTGAGGTTGGCGGCTGACAACCGATGCTGGGGATCGGTTTGCATGGCTGCGAGGGTTCTGCCGAAAACCCTGGGTTGGACATCGGCGAGCACCTCGATGTGCTGGTCGATCTGGCGTATCGATGCCGTATATGTCTGCTGCTTCAGATAGGGACGCAGGTGTTGCCGGTCAATGAATGTCACCCGCCCCGGGCTGCCCGTATCGGTCAGGTGAGGCGTACTCACGAGATAGCCGATGGGCAATACCAAATGCCGGACGTCCCTGGCGTAGCTCGCGTTGACCAGACTCGGGCGGCGAGGGACAGGCTGGTAGGCCTTGCCGAGTACGACGCGGCGTCGCTCCGGGTACCGTTTGTAAGCGATATCGATGCCATCCATCGTGCCGGTGAAGACCTCTCCAAAACCCCCTGCTCCCAGCTGGGATTGCCCGCGCTCCATGTCGACGGCAATGCTGCGCGCATGTAAAGCAGTGTTGAGATCGGTTGCCGCGCGTGGGCCGACGATGCTCTGAATGGCGTTGAGGATGTTTCCACGGGTGAGTGCCTGCCCACGCCGGATGAGATCGACAGTCTCGGTGCGGGCGCCGGCGGCGATCAGCAATTGGGCGAGCGCTTCGCGGCTTTCCTCGCGGGAGCGTGGCGTGTCAAGACATCGCCGCAGACAGTTGTCGAGAACTTTGGCCCGCATCTTGACCGGTACGTTCGCCATGGTGATGCGTACGGCGTCCATGCGCTGAGCATGCGGTTGATCGAGTGTGTCCTGGAGCGACTGCAGGACGAATCGGGCCTCGGCCGCCCCCAGATCGGCGGCGCGGAGCTTTCCGGGGCGGGCCGAATGAATCAGCCAGCGATGTCGATTGGAATGCACAATGTCATCGAGTGGATGGCATGGTGCTCTTCGGTACGCTCCTTTTGCCCAGGCCTTCGTCCGCAGCGCGCCCTCGATGCAGTCGAGGGCGAACTCTTTCACGCAATCATCGTCGTCGCTTCGTTGGCGAAACCGGTTCAAGTGGTACAGAATCCGGGCATTGGCCTTGGCAACGTCACCTTTGAAGGCTGCACTGTGCCGCTTGAGTTCGCGCGGAGCTTTGCTCAACGCGTCGATCAGGCCACGGCGCTGTGCCTTGATTTCACGCAGCAACGCGTCCAATGTCCCCCGCCCGGCCATGCCCGCTCGGGTGCCGTAAAGCATTTCAAGGCCGGTCTTGAGCATGTGCGCCTCGATGCCGGTGATGGCCGCGCTCGTCCCGTTGCTGCTCCGGTTGCGTTCGCGTGCGACGATCAATGCCGGTGTGAGGAACTGTTCGCTGATCGGCGTGTCCCAGGATTCGCTCGCGCGCAGAAATCGCAACGCGTCGCGAACCACCTCGGCGGGGGGCCGTGCCTGCGGTGGTGCAGGGTTGGAGACTTTGCGGCGGGTGGAAATCGCAAGGAATGGGGCAGTCGTCATCGGGAGCTCCGTGCAGGACATCGCAAATGCAACGACGGCAGATCCACGTCTGGCCACGTGGCCGACCGCTGCGGCTTCATGGGACTCATGCTAAGAGCGGCGGCCGCACGCAGGCGTCGCTCTGGCGTTTGCAGCCAAGGAGCGTGTCGTGAGGAAGTTTCGCAGGGCCGCCCGGCCTGCTCCGGCAACGTCGCCC
>DAICZP010000041.1 GCA_027311065.1 Thiomonas sp.
GGGTGGGGCATAGTGCTTCCTGAACGGGACATGACAGCAACGTCAGCCGCACGCAGCGACGATGGAACTTCTCAACTTTAGCCGAATCCACCCTGACAGGTGGTCGCCGCCAGGCGCTGCCTCCCGCTTCTCCTCCCTGAGCGGGAGCCTTGTCATCAAGGCTGTTCGCCCCGCCGGTCACGACGGGGCTTTTTTTCGCACCCCCTTTTTTTCGCACCCGAATGCACGCACGGCGGGAAAACTACACTTTCACATCAAGGAGCGTGAAACATGGCATATCTCTGGGTCAAAGCCTTGCACATCATTTTCGTGATTTCGTGGTTCGCCGGCTTGTTCTACCTTCCGCGGATCTACGTGAACCTTGCGATGGTCCCAGCAGGAAGCGAGGCCGAACGCGCGCGCCTGTTGTTGATGGCGCGCAAGCTCTACCGTTTCATGACCGTGCTGATGGTGCCCGCGGTGGGGTTCGGGCTTGCACTGTGGCTGGGCTTCGGAATTGGTCTGCATGGCCCGGGCAACGGCTGGATGCATGCGAAACTGAGCTTCGTGCTGGTGCTGCTGGGTTTTCACCACGCCTGCAAGTTGGAGCTGCGCGCGTTCGAACGCGGTGAAATCCGCCACAGCCATGTCTGGTACCGCTGGTTCAACGAAGTCCCGACACTGGCGATGTTCGTCATTGTGCCGCTGGTCGTCGCCAAACCTTTCTGAACACGCAACGGAATCATGCAATTGAACTACTACAAACACCATCTGTTCTTCTGCCTCAACCGCCGTGAGGACGGGAAGGCGTGCTGCACCGACCATGGCGCCGAGGCCGCATTCGACCATTGCAAAGCCGAGGTGAAGCGCGCCGGCCTGGCGGGCGCTGGAAAAGTGCGCGTCAACCGCGCTGGCTGCCTCGACCGCTGCGCCGAAGGCCCCGTGTGTGTGGTGTATCCCGAAGGCGTCTGGTACACCTACGTTGACACAGCCGACATCGATGAAATCATCGAATGTCACCTTGGACGCGGCGAAATCGTCGCGCGCTTGCGCCTTCCCGACGCGCCGGAGCCAGCGTGAATCGCCTGACCCAGCACGGTCGCGTCGCCGGCGCCGCCGGTGATATCGAAGTCGCCATTGACCGACCATTGCACCGGCCTCGCGGCCTCGCGGTGGTTGCGCATCCGCATCCCCTCCACGGCGGAACCCTGGACAACAAGGTCGCGCAGACGTTGGCACGCGCCTGGGTGCAGCTGGGATGGGCGTGCGTGCGCCCGAACTTCCGCGGCGTCGGCGCCAGCCAGGGCACGTTCGATGGTGGCCGCGGCGAAACCGACGACGTCGGGCGGGTCGTCGCGCATCACGCAGCCGCCGTCGGCGAGGAATTGGGCGTCGCGGCCGACGCGGTACCGTTGGCGCTGGCCGGGTTCTCGTTTGGTTCGTTCGTCGCGGCCGCACTCGCGCGACGCCTGCACGACAGCGGCCGCAGCGTGCACCACCTGACCCTGGTTGGCCCCGCGGTGGTCAATTTTCCCTTCCCGGCCGTGCGTGACGCTGCGGGTGCCGCAGCGCAAAGGGTGCTCGTCATCCATGGTGAATGCGACGAGGTGGTGCCCATTGCAGCGGTGCTCGAATGGGCACGGCCACAGCATCAGCCCGTGCTGGTCGCACCCGGCGCCGGGCATTTCTTCCACGGCTTGTTGACGCCGCTGAAAGACTGGATCTGCACCTGGCATGCCGAGCCGGACCCCACGTTAACAGGCCCTTAAGACTCATCCTGCTATGGTGCCAGGGTTGCGTATTTTCGACACCGTCGTCACTGTCATGACCAAGTTTTACCGCCTGCATGCCTGCCTGATCGCCTGCGCTTTGTCCGTCGGATTGGGCGCCGCGGCGCCGGCATTTGCCGACGCACCTGCTGCAGCCACCGTCGCACAGCTCGAAGCCGTGCCTGCGCCCGACATCGCCGCGCGCAGCTGGCTGCTGCTCGACATGACCAGCGGGCAGGTGCTGGCCCAGCACAACCCGGACCAGATCGCCGCGCCAGCGTCACTGACCAAGCTGATGACGGCCTACCTCACGTTCAAGGCACTGCAACAAGGGCGCCTGCGCCGTGACCAGCTCGTGCATGAGTCCAGCGAAGCCTGGCGCACGGGCGGTTCGCGCATGTTCATTGACCCCAAGGTCCCGGTGTCGGTGGACAACCTGCTGTTCGGCATGATTGTGCAGTCGGGCAACGACGCCGCGATGACACTCTCCGAAGCCGTCGGTGGCACGACGAGCGCCTTTGTCGCGATGATGAACCGCCAGGCCGCGCAGTGGGACCTGAAAGACACCCATTTCATGGATCCCACCGGACTCCCCGATCCGGGTCACCACAGCAGCGCGCACGACCTCTCGATCATCGCCGCGCACATCATCGATGACTTCCCGATGGATTACGCGCGCTATTTCAAGGTGAAGGAGTTCACCTACAACCGCATCACCCAGCCGAACCGTGTGAGCCTTCTGTTTACCGATCCGTCCGTTGACGGCATGAAAACCGGCTACACGCGCGACGCCGGCTACTGCATGATCACCTCGGCACAGCGTGCGCAGCCCAACGGTGCGCGTCGCTTGCTGGCGGTTGTCATGGGCACCGACAGCGAACGTGCCCGGGTGGCCCAAAGTGCCAAGCTCCTGAACTGGGGTTTTCAGAATTTCGATGACGTCCGCCTGGCGGATGCAGGTCGGCCGGTCGTGACCGTGAAAGTCTGGAAAGGCGCCAGCAACGCGGTCGGTCTCGGCGCATTCAGAACCATCGCGGTTTCAGTGCCGCGCGGTGAAGGTGCGCATCTGCACACCGACGTGCAAAGACCCGACCCCCTTGTCGCGCCTTTGCGCAAAGGGCAAGTGATTGGTACCCTCCGGGTCAGCCTGGAAGGAAAACCGCTCGCAAGCCATCCGCTGGTGGCACTTCAGAACGTACAGGGCGCGGGGTTTTTCAAGCGCGCCTGGGACTCGTTCCGCTTGATGATCAAGTAAAGGTCAGCGACCCTGCCCGGAGCCGGACGGTGTGAATGCATTCACACCTTCTCAGGCTGCCAGCACGATGTCGCCGCGCAGCGAGTGCGGAAGCGCTGCCGTGATGCGCACGTCGACCAGCGCACCGATGAGACGCGACGGCGCGGCGAAATTGACAATGCGGTTGTTTTCTGTGCGCCCCTGCAGTTCATCGGTGCGCTTGCGGCTGGTTCCCTCGACAAGAACACGCTGGACACGACCGACCATCGCCTGCGAGATCTCCCGGGCATTCGCCTCGATTTTTTCCTGCAGCAACTGCAGCCGGCGCAGCTTCACCGCGTGCGGGGTCTCATCGGCGAGGCTGGCCGCGGGTGTTCCGGGGCGGGGACTGTAGATAAAACTGAAACTGGCGTCGAAACCAACGTCCTCCACCAGTTTCATCAACTGCGCGAAGTCGGCATCGGTCTCGCCTGGGAAACCGACAATGAAATCAGTTGAAATACTGACCCCAGGACGTGCAGCGCGCAGCTTGCGCACGATCTGCTTGTACTGGACCGCCGTGTAGCCGCGCTTCATCGCCGCGAGTACGCGATCGGAACCGTGTTGCACCGGCAGATGCACATGTGGCACGAGCTGGGGAATACGGCCATGGGCAGCAATCAGCCGATCGGTGAATTCATTCGGATGGCTGGTCGTATAGCGCAGTCGCTCGACACCCGGAACAGCGGCGACGTAATCGAGCAGAAGTGCGAAATCGCCATCCGCTCCCTCCACGTCACCCCGCCAACCATTCACATTCTGGCCGAGAAGAGTGATTTCCTTGACGCCCTGCGATGCCAACTCTGCAACCTCGGTCAGCACGTCACCCAAAGGACGCGAGACTTCCTCGCCGCGGGTGTAGGGAACGACGCAATAGCTGCAGTATTTGCTGCAACCTTCCATGATGGATACGAATGCGCTGCCCCCTTCGGCGCGCGCGGCCGGCAAGTGGTCAAATTTCTCGATTTCGGGAAAACTGACGTCGACCTGCGCGTGTCCGCTGCGCTCGCGTGCGTCGAGCAGGGCAGGCAACCGGTGCAGGGTCTGCGGGCCGAACACGATATCGACATAGGGCGCGCGCTCGATGATGGCCGCGCCTTCCTGGCTGGCCACGCAACCCGCCACGCCAATGCGCAGACCTGGCCGAGCGGCCTTGAGCGCGCGCAGTCGGCCGAGGTCACTGAATACCTTGTCTTCCGCCTTTTCACGGATCGAACAGGTGTTGAGCAGGATCAGATCCGCGTCATCTGGCGATTCAGTTGTTTCGAACCTGGCGTGTTCAGCGAGAACGTCAGCCATTTTCGCCGAATCGTATTCGTTCATTTGACAGCCGAACGTCTTGATATAGAGCTTTTTCATTGAACTTGAAACAATGGCTGGGTGCGCATCAGGTGCAGGGAAAAACAGGTACCCGGCGCCACCGGCACGGGCGCCAATGCGGGATCATCCGGCGCCATGAACCAGGCCTTGAACACGTTGCCGTAGGAATCACGCTGGAAAACCAGCCTGCCCGTGAGGCCTGGGAGCTGGTCAGTCAGCAGAAGATGGCCCGCGGGGTCGTAGACGCGTACACCGGGGCCGAGCGCGTAGCTGGTGCAGTTGACACTGAGGCTGGGAAAGGCCCCGAACACGGCGTTTCCCTGCATGCTGCCGGCCGGGAATATCCGCCCGGCCAACGCCGGCACCAGCGAGCATGCGCCGACCAACGCAGCCACGGTGGCGCAGCGGCAGGCAAAAACAAGAAATGACGGCCCGATTGGCACGCGTTTCATGGTGTTGATCCAGAGGCGTGGCGGTAGGTTGGCGATTTTAGCGGCCGCTCAATCGAACACCTCAGCGGCACGCAGCGGCGGGGCCGCAGCATCTTTCGCCGCCAGTTGCGGCGCCAACCCGCCAAGCGGCCACGCGATGGCGAGGTCGGGATCGTTCCAGGCGACGCTGCGCTCGTGCGCAGGCGCCCAGTAATCCGTGGTCTTGTAGAGAAATTCGGCGTGATCGGACAAGGTCAGGAAAGCATGGCCGAACCCCGGCGGAACCCATAACTGACGCTTGTTTTCTGCGCTGAGTTCGACACCCGCCCATTGCCCGAAACGCGGCGAATGCCGCCGCAAGTCCACCGCCACGTCCCAGACCCGGCCTGCAGTGACGCGCACGAGCTTGCCTTGCGGATGGACGACCTGATAGTGGATCCCGCGCAGCACGCCGCGCGCCGAGCGCGAATGGTTGTCCTGGACGAACTCGACATCAACACCTGTCGCGGAAAGGAAATCCTGACGGTTGTAGCTTTCAAAGAAAAATCCGCGGTCGTCGCCGAAAACGCGTGGCTGCAGGATCAGGACTTCAGGAAGACAGGTCGGAGCGGCAGTGCAGGGCATGATGCGTGTCGGGGGCCAATCAATACTCGGCGATCAGGCGCAGCAGATACTGCCCATATCCGTTTTTCTTCATCGGACCCGCCAGCCGGGCGACTGCTTGCGCATCAATCCAGCCCTGCCGGAATGCGATTTCCTCGGGACAGGCGACCTTCAGACCTTGCCTCTTCTCGATGGTGGCGATGAACTGACCGGCATCCAGCAGGCTCTCGTGGGTGCCGGTGTCCAGCCAGGCATAGCCGCGTCCAAGCGTCTGCACCCGCAGACGCTCCTGTTCGAGGTAGACGCGGTTCACATCCGTGATCTCGAGCTCACCGCGCGCCGACGGCTTGAGCGAGGCCGCAATATCGAGCACCTCGTTGTCGTAAAAATACAGTCCGGTGACGGCGAAGTTGCTCCTGGGTGACTCCGGCTTTTCCTCGATGCTGACGGCACGTCCACTGGCGTCGAACTCCACCACCCCATAACGCTCGGGATCAAGCACGTGGTAGGCGAACACGGTCGCACCTTGCTCACGCGCCGCCGCCGCATGCAATTGCGGCTGCAGGTCGTGCCCCCAGAACACGTTATCTCCGAGGATCAGGCTGCTCGAGGCGCTACCTACGAATTCGCGCCCGATGACGAACGCTTGCGCAAGCCCGTCCGGATTGGGTTGCACGGCGTAGCGCAGGTTCATCCCCCACTGACTGCCGTCCCCCAGCAGTTGGCTGAAGCGCGGGGTATCTTGGGGCGTGGAGATGATCAAGACGTCGCGTATGCCTGCCAGCATCAGGGTCGACAGCGGGTAATAGATCATCGGCTTGTCGTAAATCGGGAGCAGTTGCTTGCTCACGGCTTGCGTCACCGGATAGAGCCGAGTGCCGGAACCTCCGGCAAGAATCAAGCCCTTGCGCGACGTCTTGGTGCCCATGAATCGTGCCCCGGAATCGATGAACGACACTGCCCGCGCGATGCACGCAGCCACCCTGCCGATGTGACAAAGCCGCAAGTTCCTTGGAGTCGTCTTCCCGGGAACGCTTGCGGCTTCGGCAATTTTCTAGCAATACTGGTGGCGCTTCAGGGACTCGAACCCCGGACCTGCGGATTATGATTCCGTCGCTCTAACCAACTGAGCTAAAGCGCCAAAGAGCACGAATTATACGCATAGCGGGCCAAGACTCAAGTGCGGCTCAGCGATTCTCGAACCGCGGTGCGCGTTTTTCCAGGAACGCCGCCATGCCCTCCTTCTGATCGTGGGTTGCGAACAGGCTGTGGAATCCCCGGCGCTCGAACAGCAACCCTTCCCCGAGAGGAGCCTCGAACGCACGGTTGATGCACTCCTTGGCCATGGCCACCGTCTGGCGCGGAAACGCGGCGATGATGCGCGCCGTTTCCAGCGCTTCATCGAGCAGGCGGGCAGCGGGCACCACGCGGGACACCAGGCCTGAACGTTCCGCCTCCGTGGCATCCATCATGCGCGCGCTCAGCACCATGTCCATGGCCTTGGACTTGCCGACCGCACGCGGCAGGCGCTGGGTGCCACCCGCGCCTGGAATGATGCCGATCTTGATTTCGGGCTGCCCGAACTTCGCATCGTCGGCGGCGATCACAAAGTCGCACATCATGGCCAGCTCACAACCACCGCCGAGGCAATACCCGGCAACCGCGGCGATCACGGGCTTGCGCACATGGCGGATCTGCTCCCAGTTTCGGCTGATGAAGTTTTCCCCGTAGGCCTGCGCGTAGGTCTTGGGCGCCATGGCGGCGATGTCCGCGCCGGCCGCGAAGGCCTTTTCGCTACCGGTCAACACGATGCAACCGATCGTGTCATCAGCGTCGAACGCGGCCAGCGCCGCGCCAAGTTCGTCCATCAGCGCATCATTCAGTGCGTTGAGCTGCTTGGGGCGATGCAGGCGGATCAAGGCGACGTTGTCGCGCGCTTCAAGCAGCAGGTTTTCTGGGGTCATGGTGGTCTCCGTCGGTCGATGGGGGTTGTTGTCGGGTTGGGGCGACTGCCGTGGGTGGCGAGCGGGTGCGCTCAAACACCAAGCCAGTTGCTGCGCCGCTTGCGCGCGTCGGCATCGGGAGACGCGGCTGGCGCGAGCCGAACCGGCCCCGCAACGGGCGCTGGCAGAGGTGCCTCGCACGTGATCAGACGCGCGTCGCGCATCACGTGCAGGTGCCAGATGTCGCCTGGCCGCGCCCGCGCGCCCAGGCGCTTGAAAAGCTCGGGTGTGGCGCGACGGCCCTCGAGCGCGACGATGAGATCGCCCGCCGTCAGACCCGCGGCCCGCGCCCAGCCATCCGCCTGAATCTGGCGGATGAGCAACCAGCCCTGCTGCTCATCCGCGCGCAGTCCGAGACGCGCCATGGGATCGCTGTCGCCGTGCGTCCACTGCACACCAAACGCCGCCAACAGGCGCTTGAGCGGGAGTTCGGCGCGTCCGGCGACATGGCGCGTGAACAGACGGCGCAGGTCGACACCAGTCGCCTCGCGCACCAGGTCAGGCAGCGCGTCCTCGGGTACTCCCTGCGCACGCAGGGGAGCATCCTCCCGTCCGTAGCGGCGCCACAGCAGGCGCATGACATCGTCGAGGCAGGCCTGCCCGCGCTGGCGCAAGGTGAGATCCAGCGTCAGCGCGAACAAGGCGCCGAGGGTGTAGTAACTCACCGTCGAATTGGCGGTATTCTCGTCTGGGCGGTAAAACTTGATCCAGGCATCGAAACTGGCTTCCTCGAGGCTCTGCACCATGCGCCCGGGCGCGGCGCGCACGCCGTCGATGGCGCGCGCCAGCAAATCGAGGTACTGCTGGGGTGTCACCAACCCGGCACGCCGCAGCACGAGATCGTCGTAATACGACGTGAACCCCTCGAACAGCCACAGCAATCCGGTGAGGTTCTCGCGTTCAAGGTCATACGGGGTCAGCGCCTGCGGCCGGATGCGTTTGACGTTCCAGGCGTGAAAATATTCGTGGCTGCACAGCCCCAGGAACTGGCGATAGTCAGCATGACGCTCTGCGTCACGCGGATGTGGCAGGCTGGCCTCGGAACACACCAAGGCGGTGCTGTCGGCATGTTCCAACCCTCCGTAACCGGACGCCACGGGCATGACCAGGAAGGCGTAACGTGCAAACGGAGCAAGCTTGGCCCGCGGCTCGAACATGGCAATTTCGGTTTCGCAGATGCGCTGTAGATCGGCGCGCAGGCGGGGCGTGTCGATCTCGCCTTCCAGCATCTCGGCGTGGTCGATGATCATCTCGTGGGGCGTGCCGTGCGCGCGCAGATTCACGCGCAGCAAGGTGCCGGCGAGCACCGGGTGATCAACCAGTCGGTCGTATGTATCGGCACAGTACAAACCGAACCCACGCGCATCAATCTCGCGTGCCGGCATGGTGGTGCCAACGGTCCATGCGGGTCGGTCATCGGGGGCATGCAGGTGCACTTCGTGCGTGCGGTGCTCGTGCCCGGCAGCGGCCAGCAGCAGCGACGACGGATTGAAGAACGCACGCGCGTCATCGAGCCAGGCCGTGCGCACCGACGCGTCGTGCGCGAACACGCTCCAGCGCAGTCGCAACGGCCCCGGACAAGGCGCGACGCGCCAGCGATTCTTGGCCACCTTGCGCACCGGCACGTTCCGATCTTCGCACGCGGCCTGCACGTCGAGTACATGGCGCGCGAACTCGCGCACCAGATAGCTGCCTGGAATCCAGACCGGCAGCCAGAACTCCTGGCCCTCGGGGGACGGAGCATCAAGCTCGAGTGCGACATCGAACCGGTGCGCCTGCCGCGCGTGCATCCGCACTTCATAGCGTGGACCGCAGCCGGCTGGCGTCGGAGTCGTCATACGTCGGGGGGAACGCTCAGGCATGGCAGCGGGACGTCTTGGGCGGGGAAGCGTGGATCGCTCCATGCTAATCTGGACCGACAATACGAATCACGGCAAAGGGGGAAGGGAGCAATGGAAAGTGACGTCTTCAGCGAAATTGCCTCCCACGCGGGCTCGGGCTCGCCATCGCTCGTCTATCAGCCTCAGGTCACGCACGCGAGCGGCGAAATCGTTGGCCTGGAGGTGCTGTTCCGCTGGCGCGCTGATACTGCCCCACGCAAGCATTCGCCGCTGACGTTCCTTCCGCGGTTGTCGCCGGTGCAAACCAGTGAACTGTTCTTCTGGGTGGTCGATCAGGCGGTGTCCGAGGGGCGCGTGCTCTCCAACTGGACTGGCTGGCGCGGCTACCTGTCGGTCAACATCGAGGCGGATCAATTGGGTGATCCCGAACTGGTCCAGCGTATCGGGCAGGTGCTCCAGCGCAACCACTGGGCACCCGAGCGCTTGATGATGGAGGTTACTGAGCGCCGCCCGATCCCGGTCTTCCCCAGCGTCCTGCGCAACATCACCGCCTTGCACCAGGCAGGCATTCTGATTGCGATGGACGATTTCGGCGAAGGTTATGCCTCCTTCGAATACCTCAAGCGGCTCAGCCCATCGCATCTGAAACTGCCGGCCGGCTTCACCAGCGACCTCAAATCAGATCGCCGCAACGAAGAAATCGTGCGGTCCCTGGTTGCGCTCGGCCAGCGCCTGGACATCGCCATGGTGGCCGAAGGCGTGGAAACCGTGGAATGCGCGAACGCCCTGGAGTCGCTCGGACTGCGCGTCATGCAGGGCTATCTGTTCGGCGAACCGCGCGACATCGAGGACTGGGCGCAGTACATCAACGAAGCGCGGGGCGCCGGCGCCTGACGGCGCCGATGCTCAGCCGAGATTGCGACCGAAGAAATCCAGACTGCGATCGAACGCCAGCGCTGCGCTCGGTGCGTGATAACTGCCACGCACATTGCAGTTGAATCCGTGGTCGGCGTCGTAGACGTAGAACGCAGCGTCCGGATTGGCCTGCTCGACGACAGACCTGTCTTCAGCACTGATGTGCGCGTCCTTCAGTGCGTAATGGAACATCAGCGGCGCGCGCGCTTTTTCCCCAGCCACCTGCACGTTGCGGCCACCGTAATAGCTCACCGCCGGCAAGCCCAGGCGCGTGGCCCCAAGATAAGCCACCGTGCCGCCCCAGCAGTAGCCAACCGCGCCGACCTTGCCCGCGGACGCGATGAACGCTGCCGCCGCCTCGACACCCGCAATGGCGGCGTCGAATCCGAGTCGTCCTACCAACTCCAGTCCCTTCTCGATGCCGGCAGCTTCATAGCCGAGCTCGACAC
>DAICZP010000044.1 GCA_027311065.1 Thiomonas sp.
ACATGGAGGTGAGGTCGACGCCAAGTGTAGGCTGAGCGCTGGTTTTCGGCAGCGCGCGTTGCCGCGGGCGGAAGGCCGCGCAAACCGCGGTCCAGTGCCGGATTTCCGACATCCGGGCTCGGCGACGTTCGTTAACGCACCTGCAGCAACAAGCCTTTGAGGTACTCGCTTTCGGGAAAGCGCATCAGCAAAGGGTGGTCAGGGCCCGCGCCGACGCGCTGGATCAGCGCGGCCTCGACGCCGGCGTCGAGGGCGGCGCCGGCGACGATGCTTTGGAACAGTGGCGCGTCGATGCCACCCGAGCAGGAGAAAGTGAACAGCCAGCCTCCCGGGCGCAGCAGCGTGAACGCCAGACGGTTGATGTCCTTGTACGCGCGGGCAGCGCGCGGCGCGGCTGCTGCGCTGGGTGCGAGTTTGGGGGGGTCGAGCACGATGGCGTCGAAGCGCTCGCCGCGTTCGCGCATGACGCGGAGCGTCGCGTTCACATCCGCTTCGAGGACAGGCGCGCGGGCCGGTTCGAATCCGTTGTCGCGCACGTGGTCAGCCGCCCGCGCAAGCGCTGTGGCCGACGAGTCGATGGTGATGACCTCGTGGGCACCGCCAGACAGCGCTGCAAGGGTGAAGCCACCGGTGTAGCCGTAACAGTTCAGCACGCGCCCGAGTCCGTGCGTTCGGGTCAGGTCGCGCAGCCGGGCGCGGTTGTCGCGCTGATCGAGGTAAAAGCCGGTCTTGTGGCCGGCGTCAACGTCGACGCGCAGTTTCATTCCGTTTTCCTCGATACCAACTTCGGTGGCGCCGCCTCCCGCCAACCATCCCCTGGTTTCGGGCAGACCCTCGAGGGCGCGCACGCCGACATCGGAGCGCTCGAACACGCGGATACCCGGAAGCAGACCCTGCAGCAATTGCACGAGCAGCAACTTGTGGCGCTCCACGCCGGCGGCGAGTGCCTGCAGCACGACGATATCCCCATAGCGGTCGACGACGCATCCGGGCAGGTCGTCGGATTCGCCATAAACCAGACGCACCGCGCGCATGTCCAGCCCGAGACGTGCGCGTCGCGCGATGGCCTGCTCCAGGCGGGTCTGGAAAAAATCCCGGTCGATGCGCTGCGCGGGGTCGAAGCTCCACATGCGCAACCGGATCTGCGAGACCGGGCTGTACGCCGCCCAACCCAGCACAGTGCCGTCGGCAGCATCCACCCGCACGGTTTCACCAGTATCGGCGCTGCCGCGTGCGATGGCGCCGGCAAAGACCCAGGGGTGGTGGCGCTTGAGCGCGCGATCCTTCCCTTCGAGGAGGCGGATGACTTTCATGGGGGTGTGCGTGG
The DNA here is from genome assembly GCA_027311065.1 of Thiomonas sp. Taxonomy (GTDB): domain Bacteria; phylum Pseudomonadota; class Gammaproteobacteria; order Burkholderiales; family Burkholderiaceae_C; genus Thiomonas_A. Next base: position 1,328 of record DAICZP010000044.1, read on the forward strand.
TCAGGGGCATGGGCGGCCCGCGCGGGCCGCAATACGATGCGATCGTAGGCGCAAGCCGGCCAGCCGCGCGGCGTCAGGCGGTCGCGTGCGTCGTCAACGACGTCACACCGCGCGTTGCCGCTTCGACGGCGCCGGCAATATAGCCGGGGAATTGCTGTGACCACTCACTGCCGATGCCCAGCAGTTTTCCCTCCCACGGACCCGACGCCGGACCCATGGCAGGAGGGTGCGGATGATGCGCGTGCTCTTCACAGTCGGCTGCGGTGGCCGTGTACGGGTCCAGCGCCCAGTCTTTCAGGAATTCCGCCTGCGGGACGGCCGCCAGCGGGCCGAACAGTCGCGCAAGTTGCTCCCGACAGCGCGCACGCATGACGTCATCCGACACTCCTTGGCGAACCCGACAAGGCACGCCGATGAAGCCAAACAGCGCTGCGCTGCCATCGGGTATGCAGGCGTCATGTATTTCCCCCAGCGGGCCGACTGCACTGCGGGCCTCCCCCGACAGACCCTGCTGCCGCCAGAACGGCGTGGCGTAGATCGCGACATACTTGGCGTGTGGCGCCATCCAGGTGCCGGTCGCTCGCCATGACCTTGACAGTTGCTCCGGCAGCGCAGGTGTGAAGTCAATTCGACTGGCCACCAGGCGGGGTGGCATCGCCAGCAGGACCTGGTTCGCTTGCCAAGTCGACGCAATCCCGTTTGCGTCCAGGGTGCTGATGTTCACCTGCCCGTCGACGCGCCGCATGCGCTGCACGGTTTGTCCGGTGAAGATCCGTGCGGAATCGAGTGGCCGGGACAGCGCCTCGATCAGTGACTGCATTCCACCAAGCAGGCGCATGGAGATGGGAACGCTGGCATTGCTGTGCATGCGCCGTGGCGACGTGTTTGACGCGTGCTCGACCACCATGTCCCCGGTTTCGAATTGGGCAAAGGCGTCCAGACCGAGGTCTTGCACCAGGTTCGCCAATTGCGGCTGAAAGCCGGGCCAGAACCACGAAGGTCCAAGATCGACACGGTTCTTCGTCGCCGCGATGGCGAGGTCTGCGCAGGCGCTGGTGCCAGCAGCCGTCACCGACACAATACGTCCGCCCAGAACGCCTTTCGCCTCAAGCAGCGCCCAATCCGTGATGCCCTGCCGATCCAGCAGACCGGCGGCATGCAAGCCGCTGACACCACCGCCAATGATGGCGACCTTGACTGTGCGCATGGGGTTGTCTCTTTGATGAGTTCATTCCGGGATGCATGCGTTGATTGCCATCCCGCGCGACGGATCAACCCACACGAATATCGTAATGTGGCGTCAGAAACCACGCATCTTCGCAGGCGCAAACGGGTTCAGTCGATTTTTTGAGTGCTGGCAAGCGTGGCTTTCATCTCCGTCGCACGGGGGCGTCGGACGCGCGCATCGCCGCCAGTTTTTCGACCGCGTCGCATGCGAGGGCGGTGCCGTTTTCCGCAAGCACCGCCTCGCAGACCTCACGCCCTCGCGCATGCATGGCGGCGTCGCACAGGATTGCGCGCAGCTGATTGGCGATGGCTTGTGCGTCGGCGGCGGCGGAAAGTACGCGTGCGATGCCAAGGCGACTGGCGCGGCGGGCGTTGTCATATTGATCCCCTGCTCGTGGCAGCAGCAACGACGGCAGGCCTGCGCGCATCGCCCAGCCCAGAATGTCGATGCTTCCCGCATGCACCACCGCTGCGGCGTGGTCGAACACCTGGCGGTAGGGCAGGTCGCCGGTGCGCTGCCGGCGCACGACGTCCGCTTGTGTGTCAGGGCGCGGCGCGGCCAGGACGATGGCACGACGGCCGATCTTTTTGCAGGCAGCCATGGCGTTGACGAGGAATCGGTCCGACGACGCACTCCGAGCCGATCCCGGCGCGAGCACGATGGGTGCCTCCGCGCCAAGCGCGAAGTCTGTCAGGGTGTCGCCCAGACGCGGATCGTCCGGCTCGCGTGGTTCAAACCACATGAACCCGGTGATCAGCGTGGCCGCTGGCCAGTCAGGTTGGGGAGCGAGCAGGAGCCTTGAGATCGGCAGCAGATTGAGTTGACGGGAATACATGGCTTCGAATCGCGGATGCGCGCTGTGACGGACGCCAAGGCGCCGCCGCAGTTGCTGATGTGAGCGCATGCGCCAGCGCGCGACTCCACGCGCCGCGTCCACGTACAGTTGCCCGGGCAGGCCGAGCTTTGCCGTGGTTTGTTGCAAGCGGTGGACACACGGCAGCAGTGGCGGATCGAACCTCGACGGAATGGCCAGCGGGGACGCTGGGCAATAGACCCAGGGCTTGCGCAGCAGGTCGCGCACGACGGCGCCGCAATACGCAAGGTGATTGCCGACCAGCAGGTTGGCGTCGTGCGCCAGCGGCAGCAGATGGCGCACGTTCTCTGCATCGGCGGCGCCAAGTGGCTGATGCCCGGCACCGACATGGGCGTACGTCCGGGCGTAGCGCGGACTGGTGGCGACGGTGACGGTGTGCCCACGCTTGACGAGCTCCTCCGCCATCGCGAGCAATGGTGTGAGATCGCCGAAGCCACCCTTGCCGACGATCAGGACTTTGGGCATTTGGATCCCGTCATGTTCCTGCCAGCGATCCCAGCATGTTGATGGTGTCAGCGATCTGCCGGGGCGTATGGTCCGCGCTGAGGGCGAAGCGCACCCGTGACGGCTGGGTGCCGAGCGTCGCAGGCGTGATCGGCATGGCATTGACACCGAGGTCGAACAGGGCGTTGGAGAGCTCGGTGGCGCGCACCGGGGATCCTGTGATGACGGTCCCGATGGCATGGCCCTGCGCGCTGCCGGTGTCAATGCCATGGGCGCTCGCGAGTGCGTGAAACATGCGTCCATGCTCCTGCAGTCGCAGCACACGCACGGGTTCGTCATCCATCAGCCGCAAGGCTTCGAGTGCCGCGGCAGCCTGCGCCGGCGGCAGACCGACGCCATGGACGAACGTCCATGCCGTGTACTTGAGCAGATCCACCAATGCGCGGCTGCCGGCGATGTAGCCGCCGCAACTCGCGAGGGACTTGGAAAGCGTGCCCAACCAGATATCCACATCTTCAGCCGGAACGCCGCAATGTTCGGCGATTCCACGTCCGGTGACACCGAGCGTTCCCAGTGCGTGGGACGCGTCGACCATGAGCACGGCGCGATGCAACTGCTTGATCTGGACAAAGCGTGCGAGGTCCGGGGTGTCGCCATGCATGCCGTAAAGTCCTTCGATGACGATGAGCACGCGGGCGTGCGCGCCGCGAATGCGCGTCAGCATGGCATCAAGCGCCGCCCAGTCATTGTGTGGAAAGGCGCAGCTGTGGGCTCCCGACAATTGCGCCCCCTGGGCAATGCCGTGCTGGATGAGCGCATCGTGCACGATCAGATCGTTCGGCCCGAACAGCGCGGAGAAGGTGCTGATGCTGGTCGCGTGTTCGCTGACAAAGGTCACGCAATCCTCAGTGCCGCAGAATGCGGCGAGGGCCCGTTCGAGTTCGCGTTGGACAGGGTGTTCCCCAGCGAGCAGTCGGCTGGCCGAGGTTGACGTGCCGTAGCGCGCGACCGCGGCGCTGACGGACTCGGTGATGCGCGGATGGCCGTTCAGTCCGAGGTAATCGTCACTGGAAAAGTTGACGTACCTTCGCCCTCCGAGGTCAGTCATGGCGCCGGCGACGCCGTCATGCAGCCGGCAATACGGGTTGTCGAGGCCAATCCGGCTCGCCGCGGTTCGCGCCACCAGCAGGCGCTCGAATGCGGGGTGCGCCTCGAATTGGCAGCACGCGTCATGCGCCGCCGGCGCCGTGAGGTCATGGTCATGCATGGCAGCGATGACACTGCCGTCGACCGCACCGGGCGTGCGCAGACGCTCGATGAGCCTGTCACGGGCGAGTGCGCGAAGGATTTGGTTGTGCCTGGCCTTCGCGTTCATGTGTCCGTGCCTCGTGGCAGATCGCTGGTCACCCCGGCGGGTGTGCCACGGGCCTGGGCACACCGGGCGCCGTGCGGCGCTGATTCGAGGTCGACCACGACTTTGCCGATGTGGCAGGCCTGCTGCAGGAGCTGGAAGGCGTCGATCACGCGGTCGGCCTTGAATATTCGAGGGGGTAAAGGATGCAGATCCCCCGCGGCGAAGGCGGCCATGATGTCGTCGAACATGCGCGTTGCGAGCGCTGGTTGTCGTTGCATGAGCGCGTCGGGGTCGACTTCGTCATGGCTGATGGTGTCCGCAAAGGCGCGTGGCATGCGTGTGGGAGAGCCCTGCAATGCGTGTTTGTGCAGATCGATGAAGCGTCCGAATGGACGCAAGGCGCCCAGGCTGCGGGTCGCGGCGTCGCGTGCCAGCGTGTTGAGGATGACATCGACGCCATCGCCGCTGGTGCATGCGAGCACCGTATCGACGAGGCTCGGATCGCGCGAGTCGACGCAGTGGGTGGCGCCCATGAGGCGCACGAAGTCACGTCTGGACGGATCGCCGGCGGCGGCGATGACTTCCGCCCCCAGTCGTCGCGCGATCTGCAGTGTCGCCAAACCGACGCCGCCGCCGGCACCGTGCACCAGGATACGTTCGCCGGGACGCACACGCGCGACTTCGGCGAGTGCGTACCAGACCGTGAAAAACACGGTCGGCACGGTGGCGGCCTCGGCAAACGACCATGACACCGGTTTCGGCCGAAGGGCGAGCTGCGCCACCACAGCGTGGCTGGCCAGGCCGGCGCTGGCGAAGCCGAGCACGGCGTCGCCCGCTTGAAAGCGTTGTACGCCGATGCCGCACCGGGTCACCAATCCGGCGATGTCCGTGCCCATGGACGCGGCCGCACCCGGGGCCAGTGCGGCGTGATCGCGCTTGCCAGAGGCGAGCAGAAGGTCGCCGACATTCAGACCGGTGGCGCGGACTTCGACCTCGACTTCGCCCGGACCCGGGGGCCGGCGCAGGCACGGGCGCCACTCCAGTCGGGACAGCACGCCGGGCTGCGCGACGTGCAGGCAAAACGGTGAAGGTTCCAGGGGCCTGGTCTCGCCCGCGCCGTCGACAGCAATGGAGTCGGGACGGTGCGCGTCTTCGACCGCCTTGACGCTGCTGCCGGCGCGCGCGATGGTGACAAAGCCACCGATCGCGAGACCTGCCGCGGCCGGGTCCAGCACGGATTGACAGTCGGTCCAACCGATGTGGCGCAACATCGCCTCCCACGCACCCGGCGTGAGCAGCGGCGGGTGCGGCAGTCCGCCCGCGTCGGTACGCCACCAGCCGGCATGCGTTCCTTCGGTGAACACCGCGGCCTGGTCGGGGTGCCGCTCCGCGAGCACGATGACAACGTCCGTGCCCTGCGCGCGCAGCAGCGATTCCAGTGCCTGCGCCGGTTGTGCAATTCGATGCAGTGCATGATCCAGGATCACAACGTCGAACTGCGCGGGCATTGGGATCGACGCAAGGCTGATGACTGGCAGGCTTGCCACCGTCAGCCGGGAATCCACGGCGCAGGCATCGCACATGTCGGTGAGGTCGCGTCCGTCGCCGTGGCCGACGTCGAGCACCCGCATCGGTCGGCCCGCGGGCCAGTGTTGCGCCAGCGCATCGAGCGCCAGCGCCAGCGCGGTGCGCGTTGCCGCGTATGGCGGCGCATGGGCGTCGGGGAGGGATGCGGGGGCGTCCTGCAACGACGGCGTCTCCACCAGCCGTGCGAGCCCTGTGCCCACTTGGCCCAGACGCAGCAGTTCGGGGGCAGCCGCCGGGTATGTCGCCAGCGCCGCGTGCCAGATCTCGGCGGTCGGAGGCAGCGCAGCAGCATCGAGTTGCCAGCCCGTGCCTGCCGCGCGCAACACCTTCTGGGTGCGCAGTTGTTCGAGCAGCCAGCGCAGCAGGGGATGGCCCTGGTGCCAGGATTCGATGCGTGCGGGGTCGGGATGACCGCTGGCGAGCAAGGCATCGCGCGCGTAGGCCAACGGCAACAGTTCCCGCAGCGGCGCGCCATCCTCGCCATCCCGGTGGCGCGCCAGGTCGGTGTGCGAGACCCACGCTTGCCGCAGGATACCGGCGAGCTTCGCTGCAGCGGGAAGAGAAAGTGGCGGCAATGCGTTCCCTGCGTCTGCCAGGGTCGTGCGCTGCCAGGGGTAGCGTGGAAGTACCACGTGGCCGCACAGCGGGACGGGGAATTGGGCGCGCGGATCGATGGCCACGCCCAGCAACGCCAGGCGCAGGACGGCGTTGCGTATGCCCGGCAGGCTTTCGATCCGGGGTGACGCAGGCGCGAAACCGCTGGCGTTGTCGCCGGTCGATGCAGGAATTTCGACCACCGTGCGTCGCAAGACGGCCGCCTCTGGGTGGAGGTCCAGAGTCAGGCAAGCAGGGGCTGGTTGCCCGGCGCCGGCGGCCCGGTGCATGGCGCCAATCCGCAACGAACGGATGGTGGCGCTGGCACCATCGCGCACGCGCATCTTCGTTTGGCGCTGCGCGGCGATCCGCGCTGCCTGGTCGAGCGTGAGGGTGCCGGCTGACCAGGCAGCGGCAATGCGCCCGGTGCCGCGGCCGGTGACGGCCCAGGAGCCCAGTCCCTGCGCGCGCAGCAGTTCGGTGACGGCGACCTGTACGGCGAATAGCCCGGCGCGCTGCAAGCCGACGGGGTCCGGCTCGCCGGGTTCGCTGCGGTCAAGTGCTGCCAGGATATCCGGCCCGCCGAAGGTGCGCATGAGGTCTGCGACACCGGCGAGGGCACGGGCGAACAGTGCTGACACGCGTCGGAGTTCGCGTGCCATGCCGACCCAGGCGGCGTTGCGGCCAGCGTAAACCAGCATCACGGATACTTCACAGCCAAGCGCGCGCTCCCGCATCAGGCCTTGCAACTCGCCGCAAGCGGCGAAGCTGCGCAGGCGTTGCACGGCGTCGGTGGCGAATGCATCGGGGAGGGCAAGTCGTTCGGGGAGCCAGTCGCGACGCTCCCATGCCGCCTGCGCCAGACGTGCTGGGTCGTGACCTTGTTCCAACGCGTCGGCGTGGTGCGCCGCCAGCGTGCGCAACGCGCCTTCGTCGGCGGCCGAGATGACCAGCGCGGCGGGGCCGTGCCGGACGGCGGCCACGGCATGGGCATCACCCGGCGTCTGCTCCAGCACGATGTGGGCGTTGACGCTGCCGAAGCCGTTTACGGCGACGCGCACGGGTCGGGACGGCAGGTCGATCCCGTGGTCGGGAACCCAGATTCCGGGAGCGATGTTGTCGATATCCCGGTTCGATGCGTCAGCGCGCGGGGTCCCGGGTACGTGGTCGTGGGCCAGCACGCCCAGGGCCTTGGCCACACTTGCCATGCCGGACGCCAACGCCAGATTTCCGAGACTGCGCATGACCGAACCGATCGGCAGCAGCGCAGGGCGATTCGCGCCATAAACGGCGCTGATGGCGTCAGCGTCGGGCGTTTCGGCACTCTGTGTTTCGACATACATGACATCGGTGGCGCACAGCCCCGACCGTTCGAGAACCGCCCGTATCAGCGCCGCCTGACCCTGCGCGCGAGTGCAGGCGACACCGGGCTTGCGAGCGCCGTCGGCGTTGACCCCGCTGGCCCGAACCAGGGCATGAACGCGATCACCGTCGCGCAGGGCGCGTATCAGGGGCTTGAGCAGCATCAGGGCACCGCCTTCGGCGGGAACCGGCCCATTGCCGTCAACGCCGAATGCACGGCAGTGCTCCTGGGCCGACAGCGACGACGGCGGGGTGCTGCGCCTGCACGCGGATCGCTCGCGCAGCATGTGCACACCGCCCACCAACGCGGAGCATGCCTGCCCGGTACGCAGCATTTCACAGGCCTGGTGCAGCGCAACCAGCGAGGACGAACAACCGGCATTCAGGTCCATGCTGGGGCCGCGGAGATCGAATACCTGGGAAATATCGTTCGCCACCCCTCCGCCGTCCGGGTGGCCCAGCGGGTGCACGTCGTTGCCCTCACCCGACGCCCCCACCAGTACTGCGCAGTTGCTCCCGGCCAAGGTCGAAGGGCGGATGCAGGCATCCTCGAACACCTCCCAGGCCAGTTCGAGCATCAGCCGGTGCCGCGGGTCAAGGGGGAGTGCCGCGTCCTGGATAAGGCTGAAGAACCGGGCGTCGAACCGATCGAAGTCTGGCAGCACCCCCGTGGCGCCGTTCGACGTCACGAGGTCGCGCCCCGAGCGGAGCACCTCCCAGAGGCTTTCAAGGCTGTTGACGTCACCGGTAAATCGCAGCGCGACGCCAACGATGGCGATGGGGTCGTTCGTGGCGGTGTGCGTCGATTTTGCGCTCTTCACGATGATGTCGATGGCTGACGGGCCCTCGACATTAGCGGTAGAACGAAGAAAGTGACGTTAAATATGCGCTTAATGCAGCTATTAATTCAAGAAAAATCTTAGCCGGATGGTGACGGCTTGGTTTTGTGCGCCCGAGGGTGCGCCGCGTCGTACACCGTCGCAAGATGCTGAAAGTCGAGCCGCGTATAGACCTGCGTGCTGGCGATGCTTGCGTGGCCGAGGAGTTCCTGGACTCCCCGGAGATCACCGCTGGATTGCAGCAGATGCGATGCGAAGGAGTGCCGCAGCATGTGAGGATGCACGGGCGCAGGCAGTCCGGCGGCGCGTGCGCGCGCACGCAGTTCAGTCCACACGCGCTGGGGACTGATGCGTCGGCCTCGAGGGCCCAGGAACAGGGCCGCACTGTCTGCGCTGGTGGCCGCGGGGGCGGGCGCGGGGCGCAGCCCGCGCCATGTTTCGAGCGCCTGCATGGCGGGGACGCCGACCGGAACGGTACGGCGTTTGTTGCCTTTGCCCAGTACCGTCACCTCGCGACTGTCCCAATCCACCCATCCCACCGAGACATGCGTAGCGACGCGCGTGTGGCACAGGTCAAGGCCGATGAGCTCCGAAACCCGCAGACCGCACGAATACAGGAGTTCGGCCAGGGCGCGCGCGCGCGCTGCCGCGACCGGATCATCGGCCGGCCCGGTGTATGCGGCCAGCGCGACGGCGTGCTCGATACCGAGCGCCTTGGGCAGCGGGCGGGGGGCGCGCGGCGCACGCACGTCCTGGACGGGGTTGCTCGCCACGTGCCCTTCTCGACCCAGCCAGGTGAACAATCCGCGCCAGCCCGACAGGCGCGCAGCGATGGCGCGGGGGGTCATGCCGCCGCCATGCAAAGATGCAGCCCAGGCGCGGATGTGATGGGGCTGGATGTCCCCGGGTGCCCAATTCGGCGCGCGCCGAAGCAGGTCGTCGAGATCACGACGGTAGTTCACCAAGGTACGGACGGACAGGCGCCGCACGTGACGCAGCATCTCCAGATACGCATCGCACGCCGCCGCGAGGTCTTGCGCAGCCATCCGATTGATTTCCATCGCGATGCGCCGATGCCCGCCTTCAGGTGGCGTTGAGCAGCGGATGGAGCGCCGCAGCGCAGAGCTGGCCAAGTCGTTCCAGGAACGCGGTGCCCATGTCGGCCCTGAAGCGGTCAGCGTGCATCGAGCCGAGCACCAGCATGCCGAACGCCGGCGTGCCGGGCTGCGCGCGCAGCGCCACCAGGGCCAGCGACTGGGCGGGTGGCTGACCCGGCAGCCAGCGCGCGGCTTCGAAGCCTGCATTGGCACCGCAGTAGGGTTGGCTGAGGCTGTTGGCAAGCACCGGAATGTCGGCGCCGACATCGGCGCTCCAGTCATGGCCGGCGGCGAGCGCCGGCGCCACCCCCCACAGCCGCAGCGCGGACTGTGGCAAATCGAAACCCGACTGCAGCGCCGCCAGCAGCACCGCAGGCCGCCGCGCGAGGTCGGTTTCCGCCATCAGCACGGCCGTCCAGTCGAACAGCTTGTTGGTGATGGCTTCGTTGTCGGCGGCGTTTCGCATCAACTCCGCCAGACGGTGTTCAAGTCCACGCACCTTGTCGCGGACCATTTCCATCTGTCGCTCCTGCAGGGAGACCGCGCGATTGCCGTGCGGGCTCGGAAGCTGCAGCCCGGCAAGCAGCTCGGCGTGGCGCTCGAAGAAGTCAGGGTTGCTGCCGAGATAGTTGGCAATGTCTTGTTCGCTGAACTGCATGGGAATCCTTGATCAGATCTCGATGGTGGCGTCAAAGACGTGCTCGGCGGGGCCGGTCATCAGGACTGGCGCCGCGCCGCCATCCCAGGTCACGCGCAGGCGGCCACCGCGGGTGTCGACATCCACCGGTCCGCGCAGCCATCCATGACGAAGACCGGCGACGACTGCGGCGCAGGCGCCGGTGCCGCAAGCCAGGGTTTCTCCACTGCCGCGCTCCCAGACCCGCAGACGCACGTGCCCGACGTCGAGGACCTGCATGAAGCCGGCATTGACGCGCGCCGGAAACCGGGCGTGGTGTTCGATCTGCGGACCTTGCGCCTCCACTGGCGCATCGTCGACGGCGTCGACGCGCTGCACCGCGTGCGGGTTGCCCATCGACACCAGGCTGACCCAGGCGGTGACACCGTTCACGTCCAGCGGCCAGCGTTCAAAGCTGCCCTCGATCTGCGGTGTCAGGCCCGAGGCGATGAACGGTAGCAGCGCCGTCGCGAACCGGGGCGCCCCCATGTCGACGGTGACGCGGCCGTCGTTTTCCAGGCGCGGCGCGATCACGCCGCCTCGGGTGGAAACGCGGATGGTGCGCTTGGTGGTCAGTCCTTGACGATGAACGAAAGCCGCGAAGCAACGCGCCCCGTTGCCGCACTGCTCCACCTCGCCGCCGTCGGCGTTGAAGATGCGGTAGCCGAAATCAACGTCGGGCGCTGGCGCCGGATCGACGACGAGGATCTGATCGGCGCCGACGCCGAAGTGCCGATCAGCCAGCCGCCGAAGTTGCGCAGGGTCGAGCGCGAACGGCTGGCGGGTTGCATCGATGACGACAAAATCATTGCCGGCGCCGTGCATTTTGGAGAACTGCAGGTTCATCGGGGTCTCAATACAAGGGGGGCTCGCCCGGCGGACGAGTCTTGAAGCGCTTGTGAACCCAATGATATTGCTCAGGCATTTCTCTCACGCGTGCCTCGATGAAGTGGTTGATCCGCAGCAGGTCGGCGTCGAGATCGGCAAGGCGGTTGTCAACCATGGTTGGCATGGCGTCCATCGCTGGATAGACGGTGATCCTGTAGCCGGCGCTGCCGGGGAGCATGCGTGCAACCACAGGATAGACGCGCGCCTTGGCCGACGCCGTCAGCCGGGGTACCACGTCCAGCGTGGCGGCGGATACGCCGAAAAACGCGATGAAGCGCGAATGGCGCGCTCCGAAGTCCATGTCTGGAAGGGTGTAGAAAGGGGTGTGGCGGCGCAGCGCGCGCAGCATGCCACCCGCGCCTTCGTGCCGCGAGACGATGCGGTCGGTGTTGAAGCGGCTGCGGCCTTTGAGCACCCAGCGATCGAGAAGCGCCGACTTCTGCGGCGTATACATGCCGGACAGTGGTCGTTTCGCCACCATCGTCAACGCTGTCCACGCTGCGTCCATGCCTTCGAAGTGCAGTCCCATCAGTAGCACCGCGCCGCCGCTATGCAGGGCTTCGTCGATCGGCCCCTCGACGTGCAGGATGCTCTGCAGCCGCTGCGGGCTTGCCCACCACAGCATCGCGCGGTCGAGAAATGCTCGCGCCACACAGCGGAAATGCAGACGTGCGACGCGTTGGCGTTCGGCATCGTTCCACGTCGGAAAGCATAGCTCCAGATTGCGCAGCGCCACGTGGCGCCGACGCCGCGCGACCCACCAGAGCACGGCGCCCAATCCTTCGCCGAGGGACGTGAGCAGCCGGTACGGCAGCAAGTGCAGCAGCCACAGCAGCCCCAGGCCGATGCGGGTCATGACGTGGCCTCCAGCGTCGGCGCTGGGGGCGCCCCCCCGGGTGTCTTGTAGCGGTTGTATCCCCAAAGATACTGGGCGGGGCACACACGGATCAAATCTTCCATCGCGCTGTTGATCCGCGCGGCGGCGGCAACCGGATCGTCCGGCAGCACCGCGTCCAACGGAGATAGGTGCAGGACGTAGCCGCGGCCTCGCGGCAGGCGCTCGCCGTAGGCGAGCACGATTCGCGCCTGCGTCAGCGACACCAGTCGCGCCGGCAAGGTCATGGTGTAGGCAGGACGGCCGAAAAACGGCGCCCACACGCCTTCGCCGGCACCTGGAGCCTGATCGGGAAGCAGTCCCACGGATTCACCGGCGCGCAGCGCGCGCAGCAACGGTCGCATGCCGGCGACAGTGGCTGGTGTGATGCGCAACTGACCGCGAGCGCGCGCTTGCACCAGCGCGTCGAGCCAGCGTTTGCGCGGGGGCCGGTACAGCACGGTGAGGGGCCCCCAGGTCGCAGCGACCTGCGCCGCAACCTCGAAACAGCCCAGATGGGGAGTGACGAACAGCATGCCACGCCCCTCGCGGCGCGTTTGCTCGACGCATTCGAGCCCGACCACGCGCACGCGCGCCGCCGCGGATCGCGAGCCTTCGCGAAACAGCACGAACGGCAGTTCTGCCGCCATGCGGCCAGCCTCCCTGGCTGCTGCCAGCGCCAGGCGGTCGGGCGCGTATCCGGCCTGCGCCAGGTTTTCACGCAGGCGCCGGCGATAGGTGGGAGATGCAAGGTAGACAAGCAGCCCCAGCCAGCCGCCGGCGGCTTGCAGCAGGCCGAGCGGGAGCTTGGACAGCGCGCGGAAGAGGCGTGGCACGGAGGAGGCGGTTGCGTGCAAGATGGTGCGGAAGATGGAGGCGACACGAGGTTACGAAAGATCCATGTTACCCACGGCGCCTTGACGCGCGGCGAGGTTGAAAGCCGGATAAAATCGGCATGTCGCCGAGTTAATGACAACTTGCGGGGCGACAGTTCAGGGCCTGAAGGCCGCAAATACCGCTAAAGCGTCGCCGTGTTGAAGCTTCCAGCGGTGACGGACAGACCGTAACCCAGCGCAAGCGCCAAACTGCAGGAGCACAACATGGCTGAATCCTTCCTCTTCACGTCCGAGTCGGTGTCCGAGGGACATCCCGACAAGGTCGCCGACCAGATCTCCGACGCCATTCTCGACGCGATCCTCGAGCAGGACACGAGGGCGCGCGTGGCCGCTGAGACCCTGGCGAATACCGGTCTCATCGTGCTGGCAGGCGAAATCACCACCAACGCCGTGGTTGACTACATCCAGGTGGCGCGCAACACTCTCAAGCGCATCGGGTATGACGACGCCGACTTTGGCATCGACCACAAGAGCTGCGCAGTGCTGGTCGCCTACGACAAGCAAAGTCCTGACATTGCCCAGGGCGTTGACGCGGCCCATGACGACAACCTCGACCAGGGGGCCGGAGACCAGGGCCTGATGTTCGGCTACGCCTGCGACGAAACCCCTGAGCTCATGCCCGCGCCGATTTACTACGCGCACCGCCTGGTCGAGCGCCAAAGCCAGATGCGGCGTGACGGCCGCATGCCCTGGCTGCGCCCCGACGCCAAGAGCCAGATCACTTTTCGCTACGAGGGCGGCCGACCGGTGGCGATCGACACCGTGGTGCTCTCCACCCAGCACGCCCCTGACATTGCGATGGCCGATTTGCGTGAGAGTGTGATCGAGGGCATCATCAAGCCGGTGTTGCCGCCGGAGTTCATGCAGGGCAACGTGAAGTACCTCATCAATCCCACCGGCCGTTTTGTCGTCGGGGGTCCCCAGGGTGATTGTGGTCTGACCGGTCGCAAGATCATCGTCGATACCTACGGTGGCGCGGCGCCGCACGGGGGCGGGGCGTTTTCCGGCAAGGACCCCAGCAAGGTCGACCGTTCGGCGGCATACGCGGCGCGCTACGTGGCCAAGAACATCGTTGCCGCCGGCCTCGCAAAAAAGTGTCTGGTGCAGATTTCCTACGCGATCGGGGTCGCCCAACCCACCAGCGTCATGGTGACGACCCAGGGCACAGGCGTGATTTCCGATGCGGCACTGGAGCAATTGGTGCGTCGCCATTTCGACCTGCGCCCCAAGGGTATCGTGCAGATGCTGGATCTGCTGCGACCCATCTACGCCAAGAGCGCGGCCTACGGACATTTCGGCCGCGACGAACCCGACTTTACGTGGGAAGCCACCCACCGTGCCGCCGCCCTGCGCGCCGACGTCGGTGCGACCGTGGCCGGTGCGCTGGCCTGATGTTGAATCGCAGCCTGGCGGCAGGCACGCGTTGAGAAGATGGCAGGGGGCATGATCGCGCGCGGCAGACGCCGTCTCACGACTGTCGCCGTGGCGGTGGCCATCATGATGGCCATGTTCCCTGGCTTGACGCCATGCGGCGCGCGGGCCGCGCCCACGCCCGCATCGCGAGCGCAGGGAACGACCCGGCCTGTGCCTGCCCCGCAACCTGCTGCTGCCTGCGCCTCCGGTCCGAAACGCGCGTTGTATGTGGTGCTGGAGGCGGCGGTCGAATCAGACCTGGTGCCCATGGTGGATCGGTGTCGCGGTCTGGGCTACGTGAAGCTGGGCGGTGTGGCGCACGCGGTCGACGTCAACCCTGGATCGCCGGCACATGACCGTTTTCTCCAGGTGGTCATCGTTCCCGCAGCCGACGGGGCGCCGTAGCACGGCGTTGCCGCATGCCTGCCGCGAACTGCAGCCTACGGTAGAATTCCCAATACCCCGAGGAGCGTTGCGACGCACCGTGGCGCAAGCCGCCGCGGTCGCCAGGCTCGGGATTCGACCTCGGCCTCCCATGGGCGGCCGTCCGCAACCGCGCTCACCCAACCCGTGCCGGCACGGGGTGCGGGTGCGCATCCTGGTCCGGCCACCGTTCACGGAGAAAGCAATGAACGCAGTGGTCCAATCCCTTCCCGTTTCTGAAGTTCCCCATTATGTGATTGCCGACCTCGGCCTGGCCGACTGGGGGCGCCGCGAGATTCGCATCGCCGAGACCGAAATGCCCGGCCTGATGGCGATCCGCGAGGAATACGCGGCCTTGCAGCCGCTGCGCGGTGCCCGCATCAGCGGCAGTCTGCACATGACCATTCAGACCGCGGTGCTGATCGAGACCTTGCAGGCGCTGGGTGCCGAGGTGCGCTGGGCATCTTGCAACATCTTTTCCACGCAGGACCACGCTGCCGCGGCCATCGCCGCCACAGGCACGCCGGTGTACGCGGTCAAGGGCGAGACGCTCGAAGATTACTGGACGTACACGCATCACATCTTCGATTGGCCCGATGGCGGCCACTCCAACATGATTCTCGACGATGGTGGCGACGCGACCCTGCTGCTGCACCTGGGCAGCCGTGCCGAGTCCGATCGCGCGGTGATCAATCACCCCGCCAGCGAAGAGGAACACGTCCTGTTCGCGTCCATCAGGGCGCGACTGGCGCAGGACCCGCACTGGTACTCGACGCGCCTGGCGCAGATCAAGGGTGTGACCGAGGAAACCACGACCGGCGTGCATCGCCTGTACCAGATGCATCAGCGTGGCGAACTGCGCTTCCCCGCCATCAACGTCAACGACAGTGTCACCAAGAGCAAGTTCGACAATTTGTACGGCTGCCGCGAGAGCCTGGTCGATGGCATCAAGCGTGCCACGGACGTGATGGTCGCGGGCAAGGTTGCGGTGGTATGCGGCTACGGTGACGTTGGCAAGGGTTCGGCGCAGGCGCTGCGTGCGCTCTCGGCGCAGGTGTGGGTCACGGAAATCGACCCGATTTGTGCTTTGCAGGCAGCGATGGAGGGGTACCGCGTCGTGACCATGGACGAAGCGTGCGAGCTGGCTGACATTTTCGTCACTGCAACCGGCAACTTCCACGTCATCACCCACGATCACATGGCCCGGATGAAGGATCAGGCCATCGTTTGCAATATCGGGCATTTTGACAATGAAATCGACGTCGCCAGCCTCGAAAGCTATACGTGGGAAGAGATCAAGCCGCAGGTTGACCACGTGATTTTCCCGTCGGGTCGGCGCATCATCCTGCTGGCCAAAGGCCGATTGGTGAATCTGGGTTGCGGTACCGGGCACCCGAGCTATGTGATGAGTTCGAGTTTCGCCAACCAGACCATCGCCCAGATCGAGCTGTTCACGCGCACTGCAGACTACCCCGTGGGCGTCTACACCCTGCCCAAGCATCTCGACGAAAAGGTTGCCCGTCTCCAGCTCCGCAAGCTCAACGCGAAACTCACAACCCTGACCGCCCAGCAGGCCACGTACATCGGCGTGTCAAAGGATGGCCCCTACAAGGCCGATCAATACCGGTATTGAGTCTCCTTGAAATTCGAGCGATGAGGGGGGCCGGGCATGGATGTTTCGCATTTGAGTTTTGAATTCTTTCCTCCGAAGACGGAGGAAGGGGCGGTGAAGTTGCGTGCGGCGCGGCAGCGCCTTTACGCGTACGGGCCCGAGTTCTGCTCCGTGACATTCGGAGCCGGCGGGTCGACGCACGAGGGAACGCTGCAGACGGTGCAGGAGATCGCGGTGGAGGGGATGTCGGCGGCTCCGCATCTGTCGTGCGTGGGCGCGAGTCGCGACAGCGTGCGGGCCTTGCTGCTTCACTACCAGGCGGCAGGGATCCGGCACATTGTCGCGTTGCGCGGAGATTTGCCGTCGGGGTACTGGCTGGGTGGGGAGTTT
>DAICZP010000045.1 GCA_027311065.1 Thiomonas sp.
GGTGTCGCGCGCGCCTTTGTCGATCACGCTGCCCTGGGCCAGATGCAATCGCAACGGGAGCACACGCAGCGCGGCATGCGCCGCCATGGCGCTCGACACGTCGGCGGCTGCATCCACCATCACCATGGGGGCGGGCCGCGCCGCGCGAGCCGGGTCCAGCGCCAACGGTGGTTCTGCCGGTTCCTGACGCGTGGTCGCAAATCCCAGCAGGTAGTTGTTGCGCGCGGCCTGATGCGAGGGTAGGACCATGGTTCGTGAAGCCGCGTCGCGGCAGAGGTCAGTATTCGAGTCGATCCGGGCGGATCAGCTGGAGGATGGTGGTGGCGATTTCCTCGATCGATTTGTGTGTCGACGACAGCCACCGAATGCCTTCGCGCCGCATCAGGCGCTCGGCTTCCGCCACTTCCTCGATGCAGTTGGGCAGGGAAGCGTATTTGCTCCCGGGTTTACGCTCGTTGCGGATTTCCGTCAGTCGCTCGGGGGCGATGGTCAGGCCGAACAGCTTGTCACGGTGTGGTCGCAGAGACGACGGCAGGGCCATGCGGTCGAAATCCTCCGGAATCAACGGGTAATTCGCCGCGCGCACCCCATGCTGCATGGCCAGATACAGCGACGTTGGCGTCTTGCCGCTCCGCGAAACGCCAACCAGAATGACGTCGGCGAGCGCCAGATTGCGCGCCGACTGGCCGTCGTCATGCATCAGGGCAAAGTTGATCGCGTCCATGCGGTCGTTGTATCGGCTGCTCTGGGCGACATCCGAGAATTGTCCGATGCGGTGATTCGATTTGATGCCGAACGCCACTTCGAGCGGCTCGACGAACGTCGTGAACATGTCCATCAGCAGTCCGTTGCAGCCCCGGATCACAGCCAGCACATCCGGATCGACGAGGGTGATGAAGACGATCGGCGGGCGGCCTTCCTGGCGGGCGGCCTGATCGATGCGACTGACCGCGTGGTGCGCCTTCTCAATGGTGTCAACGAACGGGAGGCGAACGCGGTGAGGATGCGCGTCAAATTGGGCAAGAATGGAGTTACCGAATGTTTCGGCGGTAATTCCAGTCCCGTCAGAAACAAAAAACACGGAACGAGTCGGCATGTCGCATTGCATCAAGGTGCGAGGCAGGGCCTAGAATTGCGTTCATCGAACAGCCTGCCGAACGCTTTCCAAGCTCCCCGGATTCCGCCATGACCGCCGCACAGAACAGCCAACAAAAGAGTTGGCGGTCGAATTGCGCGTGGGGTGCAGGCAGGGCTGTCAAGAATTTCTTTCATTCTATTAAGGGTTTTGCATGTCCAATCAACAAAATCAGGTGCCCACGACAGCCCGAGTGATTCCGTTCGAGCAGTTGCGCATGGGCGATGTCGAAATCGTCGGCGGCAAAAACGCGTCCCTGGGGGAAATGATCAGTCAGCTGGCGGCCAGCGGGGTGCGCGTACCGGGCGGATTTGCCACCACCGCGTTCGCGTTTCGCGAGTTTCTGCAAAATGGGGGACTCGATGCCCGCATTGCGCAAGCACTGGGCGCGCTCGACGTGGAAGATGTCCGCGCGCTGGCCACCACCGGAGCCATGATCCGCCAGTGGATCATCGATACCCCGCTTCCTCCTGCGCTCGAAACCGATATCCGTGCCCACTTTGCGCAGCTGAGCGCCGATCAGCCCGACGCGAGCTTCGCGGTCCGTTCGTCGGCCACCGCCGAGGATCTGCCTGACGCCTCATTCGCTGGCCAACAGGAAACCTATCTGAACGTCTGCGGCATCGACGCGGTGCTGGACAAGGTTCGTCATGTATTCGCGTCGATGTTCAACGATCGCGCGATTTCCTATCGCGTGCATCAAGGTTTCGACCACGCGCAGGTCGCTTTGTCGGCTGGCATTCAACGCATGGTGCGCAGCGACGTCGGCGCAGCGGGGGTCATGTTCACCATGGACACCGAGTCGGGGTTCAACGATGTCGTGTTCATCACTGCGTCCTACGGCCTTGGCGAGACCGTGGTGCAGGGCGCGGTGAATCCGGACGAGTTCTACGTATTCAAGCCGACGCTGCGGGCTGGGCATGACGCGGTGATCCGTCGCAACCTTGGCTCAAAGCTGCTGCGCATGGAGTTTGCGCCGCAGGGTTCGGAGAAACTGGTGCAGACAGTCGACACACCCGTCGAGCTGAGAAACCGCTATTCCATCACCGATGCCGAAGCCACCGAGCTGGCGCGATTCGCGCTCACCATCGAGGAACACTACGGACGTCCGATGGACATCGAGTGGGGCAAGGACGGACGGGACGGGCGCATCTACATCCTGCAAGCGCGTCCCGAAACCGTGAAATCCCGAGCCCATGGCCGGGTCGAGCAACGCTACAAGCTGCTGCAAAAAAGTAGCGAGCTCGTCTCCGGTCGCGCCATCGGCCAGAAAATCGGTGCTGGCCCCGTACGCGTGGTTGACTCCATTGCTGAAATGGATCGCGTGCAGGCTGGCGACATCCTGGTGACCGACATGACCGATCCGAACTGGGAACCGGTCATGAAAAGGGCTGCGGCCATTGTGACCAATCGCGGCGGCCGGACCTGTCATGCGGCGATCATTGCCCGTGAGCTCGGCATTCCAGCGGTGGTCGGCTGTGGCGACGCCACGGAAGTGCTGAAGAATGGCATGCTTGTGACGGTGTCCTGCGCCGAGGGTGATACGGGAATCGTCTACGACGGCCTGCTCGAAACCAGCATATCGGAGGTATCTCGTGGCGAGATGCCAGCGTTGTCGGTAAAAATCATGATGAACGTCGGCAACCCGCAGCTGGCGTTCGATTTCTCGCAGATTCCCAACAGCGGTGTCGGTCTGGCACGCCTCGAATTCATCATCAACAACAACATCGCGATCCATCCGCGCGCGGTGCTTGAATATCCCAACGTCGATCCAGATCTGAAGAAGGCCGTGGAGAGCATCGCCCGCGGTCACGCAAGTCCGCGCGCGTTCTATGTCGACAAGCTCACCGAGGGTATCGCCACGATTGGAGCCGCCTTCTATCCGAAGCCGGTCATTGTGCGTTTGTCGGACTTCAAGTCCAACGAGTACAAAAAGCTCATCGGCGGGTCACGCTACGAGCCCGACGAGGAAAACCCGATGCTCGGTTTTCGTGGCGCGTCGCGCTACGTCTCCCCGGATTTCGCCCAGAGTTTCGAAATGGAATGCATGGCGCTCAAGCGCGTGCGCGACACCATGGGCCTGACCAATGTGGAAATCATGGTGCCGTTCGTACGCACGCTGCGGGAAGCGCGCGGCGTGGTCGAACTTCTCGAGCGCAATGGTCTCAAGCGTGGCGAGAATGGCCTGCGTCTGATCATGATGTGCGAGGTGCCCTCCAATGCGGTGCTCGCCGAGCAGTTCCTTGAATATTTCGATGGCTTTTCGATCGGATCCAATGACCTGACCCAGCTTACGCTGGGTCTGGACCGCGACTCGGGGTTGGTCGCCGAAGCCTTCGACGAACGCGATCCGGCTGTGCTCGCATTGCTCAAGCAGGCAATTTCCACCTGCCGCGCCAAAGGCAAGTACGTCGGCATCTGCGGTCAGGGCCCGTCCGATCATCCCGACCTCGCGCAATGGTTGATGGACGAAGGAATTGCATCGATTTCCCTGAATCCTGATACCGTCGTCACGACCTGGCGGCAGCTCGCGGCCAACCAGGGTTGAAAACATTGCAGCAGGGGCCTGCTTGAACCTGCTACACTAGTAGGTTCTTTGCCGCACTGGGACTGACGCCCTGGGCGGCTTTATCCGCAAAGAAACCCCGTTCGGGGTCCAAGCAAGGAGTCTTCATGCGTCATTATGAAATCGTGCTCATCATCCATCCGGATCAGAGTGAGCAGGTGCCGGCCATGGTCGAGCGCTACAAGTCGGTGGTGACCGCCAAGGGCGGGACCGTGCACCGTTTCGAGGATTGGGGGCGCCGCCAGATGGCCTACCAGATCCAGAAGCTGGCGAAGGCCCACTATGTCTGCCTGAACATCGAGGCAGACCAGGAAGTGCTGCAGGAGCTCGAGCACGGGTTCAAGTTCAGCGACGCCGTGTTGCGCCACCTGATCGTCAAGACGGACAAGGCCGAGACACAGCCTTCCATCATGATGCGCTCGGTCGAGCGTGAAGAGGCCCGCAAGGCTGCGACGGAGCAGGTCGCCTGAGCGTCAACCGCATCGAGATTCGCGCCGCCGTCGTGGAGCGCGCCGGTCTGCGATATACGCCGGCTGGTGTCGAAGTCCTGGACCTGGCGCTGCATCACGTGTCCACCCAGGTATTCGCCGGGCATGAGCAGCGCATCGAGATGGACTTCACCGGCGTGGCGTACGCGGGAGTTGCGCGCAGGCTGCAACAGGTACAGCCCGGTCAGGAAGTTCGCCTGACGGGTTTTCTGATGCAAAGCCGCCGCGGTTCGCGCAGTCTCAAGTTGAACATCACCGAATGGATTGAGGAGCCTTGACATGGCCTATTTCAAGAAAACCGATCGTAAGAACAAACCCAAGCGCAACCAGCAGTCGTCCTTGTTCAAGCGCAAGCGTTTCTGCCGCTTCACCGTCGCCGGGGTCGAGCACATCGACTACAAGGACATCGACACCCTGCGTGAATTCCTCGCCGAGAACGCCAAGATCATCCCGGCCCGCCTGACCGGCACCCGTGCGATTTTCCAGCGCCAGCTCAACACGGCGATCAAGCGCGCCCGTTTTCTGGCCCTGATGCCGTTTTCGGACCAGCACAAGAGCTGAACGGCCCAACGCGAAGGAACCATTCCATGCAAGTCATCCTGCTTGAAAAAGTCGCCAACCTGGGAAACCTGGGCGATATCGTGAAGGTCAAGGACGGCTACGGCCGCAATTTCCTGATCCCCCAGCGCAAGGCGCGCACCGCGACGGCCGTGGCCATCCGCGAGTTCGAAGCGCGTCGCGCCGAGATCGAGGCCGCCGCTGCTTCCAAGCTGGCAGCCGCGCAATCCATGGCCCAGAAAATGGACGGGCTGACCGTGCAGCTGGTCCAGAAGGCCGGCGTCGATGGCCGTCTGTTCGGCTCGGTCACCAACCATGACGTGGCCGAAGGTCTGGCAAAAGCCGGTTTCGACGTTCCCAAGGCAGCCATTCGCATGCCCAACGGGCCGATCAAGACTGTCGGCGATCATGCGCTGGAAGTGGCGCTGCTGACGGATGTGAATGTCGCCATCACGGTATCGGTGCTGGGCGAGCACGTCTGAACGACAGCGGCTCCTCCCGGAAAAAGGCCGCGCACTGCGCGGCCTTTTTTCTGCGCCCATTGCGCAGTCACAGCTAACAAAAAGCTCACTCGCAATCAACAGTTTGCTGCCAGCGCGTTCTCTACGATGGGGGTGAATGCCTCACGCTCGTGAATCGCCCCATGCAAGTCCGTCTCCTTTCGACCGCCGCCTTCGTGTGCGTGCTTGTGCTGGCGGTGACTGGCCCGGCGCAGGCGCATGCTGACGCAGACTTTGCCGTACCTGCCGCGGATGGTTTGCGTGCCCCCGGGGGGCCCTTGAGCGACGTCGAGGTGTTTGCGCGGATCCCCGAAGAGGTCGCGCAGATTCTGGCTGTGCGTCCATCGCCTGGAAGCGCGCATGTGCTTGAAGGGCTGCGCGCGCGTCTGGCAATGGCGCCTGCCCCGGCCAGGGTGCCCGATGCGACCGTGTCGAGCGCGCCGTTCAATGCCGTTGCAATGGGTACGACCGAAACGTATACCTATCTTCGCTGCGACGGCACCGCTTGGTGGGCTGAGGGTGACGAACGCATTGCCCTTGGGCACCACGGTGCCGGCGAGGGCGATGACACCTACGTCTCGGCATGGAGCACCGATGCACAAGGCCAGGGCTATCTGGTGGGGCCGGTGCGCGTGCCGACGCGCAGCTGGTGGGAGGCGTTGCAGCCGACGCAGAACCACCGCGTCTATTACGCGACCCTGCATACCCTGGACGCGCTGCTCGGTCATTGCCGACGCACCCTGATGGAGAAAGCGCTGCGGCGCTTGGCGGTGGTGCGGCCGGGGGCGTCTGCATCCGGCGTTGTCGTGTCCAACATCGTTGCGCGGGGTAAGGACAACGCACTTGCACCAGAGCATCCCTTCCTGCCCATGCAGGGGCGGGTGGGGGATCACCGCTTGCACACCCTGGTGGTATTCGGCGACAGCCTCTCGGACACCGACGCCACGAGCAATATGCTGTTCCACTTCGTCCCCCAGCGGTCGACGTGGTTTGCCGGTCACTTCACCAACGGCTACACCTGGGCGGAACACGCCGCGCAAGCGCTGGGCCTGATTGCCTATAACGAGGCATGGGGTGGCGCCGGGGTACACCCGGCGCCGATCGAGCACATGTTCACGTGGGCGCGGGCAATGGCGCGATGGAGCGTCGGTTTTTACCTGCCGTCAATCGCGCAGCAGACGCAATTTCATGCGCGCTTTGTTGCATCGATCATGCCTCGCGACCCGGATGAAACGCTGGCTGTTCTGCTGGTTGGGGGTAACGACTTCGTCAACCATGCCGCGTCAGTCGAACAAGTTCTGGACGGCGTGACGGCGGCTGTGAAATTGCTGATCGCGCACAATGGCATGCGCAAGATCGCCGTGTTCAATTTGCCAGACTTGAGCCTCGCACCGGTCTTCGCCGGGCCGAAGGCGGCCATCAGATCGATGGTGGCAGACAAGACCGCAGCGTTCAACGCCGGCTTGCCGGCAAGATTGGAGTCTTTGCGCGCACGCGACCCGCAGCTGCAGATCGCGTTGTTCGATGCCCATGCCGTGGTGAGCGACATGGTTCGCCATCCTGGGGCTTACGGTTTGCGCGATACCGGCTCGCCGTGTCTGGTTCTTCCCGATCACGCCTACGCGGTGCCAACGCGCCGCAAGCCTGACTGCGACGGCACCAACTATCTGTTCTGGGATTCGGTGCACCCGACCACCGCAGCGCACCGGGTCATTGCGGAGCATTTCGCGGCTTTCGTGCGTCAGCATTTCGAGGGAGCGTGAAACCGCTGTGGGTCTGAACCGAGGCTGGCCTGCTAAAGTAACCGGCATGGCCGCGCTGCTTGAACCTTCTGCCCTCGAGGGCCTTCGAACTCCCCCACATTCTGCCGAAGCCGAGCAATCGGTGCTCGGTGGGCTGTTGCTTGACAACGAGGCATTCGACCGCGTCGCGGATGTCTTGCACATCAATTTTTTCTATCGCCACGAACATCGATTGATTTTCGAGGCCATCAGCACCCTGATACAGGCATCCAAACCGGCCGATGTCATCACCGTGCTTGAAGCTTTGCAGCTTCGAGGCCAGGATGGCGCCTGCGGTGGGTTGCAGTACCTGAACGCCCTGGCACAAAGCGTTCCGTCAGCAGGAAATATCCGGCGCTATGCGGAAATCGTGCGTGAGCGTGCGATCCTGCGCAGCCTGGTGACAATCAGCGACGAGATTGCACAAAGTGCGCTGGCCCCGCAAGGGCGCGCGGTCCAGCAGATCCTTGATGAGGCAGAGTCCCGAATTTTCGCGATTTCCGAGGATGGAGCCCGCGGCAGGGCCGGATTCCAGCCCATGAAACAGTTGCTTGGTGAGCTTCTCGACCGGGTGCAGGAGTTGTCGGAACATGGGGGTTCCGACATTACCGGGGTTGCCACGGGCTTCGCCGACCTCGACCGCATGACGGCAGGGATGCAGCCCGGCGACCTCATCATCATCGCCGGACGTCCGTCGATGGGCAAGACATCGTTTGCGATCAATATCGCCGAGCATGTCGCCGTCAACGAGCAGTTGCCGGTCGCAGTGTTTTCAATGGAAATGGGCGCCTCGCAACTGGTCCTGCGCATCGTTGGCTCGCTTGGCCGCATCGATCAGAGTCACCTGCGCACCGGCCAACTCACCGAGGACGAGTGGACACGCCTGCCCGAGACCATCGAGCGGATGGACGACGTGCAGATCCACATAGACGAGACACCTGCGCTCAATCCCCTGGAGGTCCGCGCGCGCTCGCGGCGGCTGGCACGCCAGTGCGGCAAGCTCGGACTGATCGTGGTCGATTATCTGCAACTCATGAGCTCGGCACGCGACGGTGAGAACCGCGCCACCGAAATTTCGGAAATCTCGCGATCGCTGAAGGCCCTCGCGAAAGAGCTTCAGTGTCCGGTCATCGCGCTGTCGCAGCTCAACCGGGACCTTGAAAAACGCACAGACCGTCGCCCGGTGATGAGCGACCTGCGCGAATCGGGAGCCATCGAGCAGGACGCAGACGTGATTCTGTTCATTTACCGGGACGAGGTCTACAACAAGGAAACCAAGGACGCAGGTATCGCCGAGATCATCATTGCCAAGCAGCGTAACGGCCCCATTGGCATGGTCAACCTGGCGTTCCTGCGCCAACTCACCCGGTTCGAGAATCTCGCGCGCGACTACGAGTCACGCCCAGCCCAGTACTGACCCGACCCGCGGGCCACCTGGGCTCATACCCCTTGTTCGGCAAACACTTCGCGTGCGACGCGAAAGCTGTCGATGGCTGCCGGTACGCCGCAATACACGGCGGTTTGCAGCAAAACTTCGCGGATTTCGTCCTTGGTTACGCCGTTGTTCAGCGCACCGCGAACGTGCAGACGCAGTTCGTGCGGGCGGTTCAACGCGGTCAGCATCGCGAGGTTGATCAGGCTGCGGTCACGGCGTTCGAGGCCGGTGCGGGACCAGATGTCGCCCCAGGCAAAACTGGTGACGATCTGCTGAAGGTCGCGCGTGAAATCGTCGACATTGCGAAGTGCTGCGTCGACGTAGTCGTTGCCAAGCACCTCGCGACGGATCGCGAGGCCTCGATCGAAGGATTCCTGTGTCATGGAGTTGGCCTTGTTGATGGTTTCTTGAGAGCGTGCCGAACTGCCCCAGCGCTGTCGATCGCGAGACGGGGCGGGACTGCGCGCGGCAGGTGTCGGGAGGACTCTTGGCGCTGCGGTCAGAGTACTTCAGTGGCGTGGTCTGCGAGGCGGCTGCGCTCCCCGCGGGCGAGCGTGATGTGGCCTGAATGTTTCCAGCCCTTGAATCGATCGACGACATAAGCCAGACCAGAACTCCCTTCAGTGAGGTAGGGGGTATCGATCTGTGCCAGGTTGCCCATGCAGATGATCTTGGTTCCTGGCCCCGCACGGGTGATGAGGGTTTTCATTTGTTTCGGTGTGAGGTTTTGCGCCTCATCCACGATCACGAACTTGTTCAGAAACGTGCGCCCACGCATGAAATTCATGCTTTTGATCTTGATCTTCGACCGAACCAGTTCCTGGGTCGCCGCACGCCCCCATTCTCCTCCGGAAGCGCCGGCTCCGGTCTGCGCCGTGAGGACTTCGAGGTTGTCATCGAGGGCACCCATCCAGGGCGACATTTTTTCTTCTTCGGTTCCTGGCAGGTAGCCGATGTCTTCACCGACCGGTACCGTCACACGGGTGATGATGATTTCGTTGTAGCGGCGATCTTCCAGCACCTGATGCAGGCCCGCGGCGAGCGCCAGCAGTGTCTTGCCGGTCCCCGCCTGGCCGCTGAGCGTGACAAAGTCGATATCGGGATCGAGCAACAGATTGAGCGCGAAATTCTGCTCGCGGTTGCGCGCCGTGACTCCCCAGATCCCGTTTTTGGGATGGGTGTAGTCGCGCATGACCTGAAGCACAGCGGTCGATGCACGAATTTCCTTGACGCGCGCATAGAGGGGCGTCGCACTGGGGGATTCCCAAAATACCGCTTGATTAACGAGCATGGCCGCCACCAGCGGCCCTTGGAGCCGATAGAAGGCCTGACCTCCCTGCTGCCAGCTTTCAACGGCCTGCGCCTGTGCATCCCAGAAGTCGCTGGGCAGCGGCAAAACTCCGGTGTACAAAAGATCTGCATCGTCCAGGGTCTTGTCATTGGCATAGTCTTCGGCATGCAACCCCAGGGCGCGTGCCTTCACGCGCATGTTGATGTCCTTGGAAACAAGGACCACCGGGCGCTCCGGATGGGCATCGGTCAAGGCCTGCAGCACGCCGAGAATCTGGTTGTCCGCCTTGCCCTGAGGCAGCGCCTCAGGCAGACGAACCTGATGCGCGCGCGTCTGGAAAAACAACCTTCCGCGGGCCTCGATGTGTCCGGTATGGGCCAGGGTGATGCCGTGTTCCATGCCTGACTCGACGCCGGCGACGAGAGCGTCGAGCTCACGGCTGGCTTGCCGCGCATTGCGCGCAACTTCGGACATGCCTTTCTTGTGGCCGTCGAGTTCCTCCAGGGTCACCATCGGGAGGTAGACATCGTGTTCCTCGAAGCGGAACAGGGACATCGGATCGTGCATCAGCACATTGGTGTCGAGGATGAACAGTTTGGCCACCGCGGGAGGCAGAGGGCGGCGAGGTGCCGGGCGCGGCGCGCTCGCGGGTGTCGTCGCCGGTGCGGGCGCGGGGCCAGGCGCGGTGATGGATGCAGAGGCCGCGTCCTTGCGGCTGCCGGCCCTGATCTTGGTCCTCGGCTGGGTCTGGACTGGGACAGGCCCTTGCGCGGGCGCGGACGACTTGCGGGCGACCGACTTTGGCGTCGTCTGCTTTGACGGCGACGGAGTCGTGGCGTTGGCGGCTGGTGCTGCCGCGTTGGCTGCTGTTGCCGTGTCGGCAGTCTCGGCCAAGGATGCGGTCGGGGCCTTGAGCAGGGAGCCGAGTTTTGCTGGGGGCTTGGGCAGAGGCATGGGAACCAGGAGGCTTGAGTTCAGCGCCACACGGCGTGGCACATGAAAAAAGCCGCCGACGGGCATAAGCCCGCGGGCGGCTTGCGTGTGGAGCGCGGGGCGGTGACAGCCCAGCGCTCGGGAGGTGCGTTGACTGGCTCGTGCATGCGCGACGTCGCGGATTGGGTCCAAGCGCTCGGACGCTCTCCACGACTTCCTCGACA
>DAICZP010000056.1 GCA_027311065.1 Thiomonas sp.
CACCGGTGCCGCCGTGGTGGATTCAGGAGCCCGTCGCGGCGGCGCCAGCACCTGGATGTGCAAGGGAATTGCCGGACGTGGCACTGAGGGCGGCACCACTGCGCGCAGCAAGGCCCACAGCAGCAGCGCATGGCCGAGCACGACGACCATCAGCAGGGTGGCGAAGATGCGCGGAGGTGGCAGATCCCGAAGCGCGGGCCAGGGGGGGAAGACTCGGAGAGACACGGCGGGCATGGCCAGAGAGGCTGCGCCGGAGGGCCGGCGCGGATATAATCCTCAAGATTTTGCGCCCAACTCAGCCCCACTGGTGCTGTCCCGGTGCCACCCTGGTGGGCCGGAGGCCGGGCGCGACAAAACACTGCAAAAAAGCGTCGATCCAGACGCTTTTCATCCCGATCTGGAGAACATCAATGCAACCGTTGCAACCCAAAGCGGTTCTGGCCCTTGCCGACGGTGCGGTCTTCCACGGAGTTTCGATTGGCGCCCCGGGTGAGACCGTCGGCGAAGTGGTCTTCAACACGGCGATCACCGGTTACCAGGAGATCCTTACAGATCCCAGTTACTGTCGGCAGATCGTCACATTGACCTACCCGCACATTGGCAACGTCGGCGTCAACGGCGAAGATGTCGAGGCAGCCAGGATTCATGCCGCTGGACTGATCATCAAGGATCTGCCCGCAGTCGACTCCAATTTCCGCAAGACCGAAGGGTTGGCCCATTACCTGTACCGCAACGGGACCGTGGCGATCGCTGGCATCGATACGCGGCGCCTTACGCGGATCCTGCGCACCAAGGGCGCCCAGTCGGGTTGCGTGATCGCGCTCGCCGCCGGCGAAGCGGTAACCTCCGCCGTGGTCGACCGCGCCTTGTCCGGTGCGCGAGGCTTCGCCGGTCTGGCAGGCATGGATCTGGCACGCGTCGTCACCACCGAGCGTCCGTATGCGTGGAACCAGACGGCCTGGGCCCTTGGCAAGGGGTTTGGCGAACTTGCCACGCCGACGTGGCACGTCGTCGCCTACGACTTCGGGGTGAAGTTCAACATCCTGCGGCTGCTGGCGAACCGTGGCTGCCGTGTCACGGTCGTGCCGGCACAGACGCCGGCGTCGGAAGTGCTGGCGATGCGTCCCGACGGCGTGTTCCTGTCCAACGGCCCGGGCGATCCGGAGCCGTGTGCGTACGCCATCGAGGCGGCGCGTGAACTCATCGACCGCGGGATGCCGACCTTCGGTATCTGCCTCGGCCATCAGATCATGGCGCTTGCCGCCGGGGCCAGAACCTTCAAGATGAAGTTCGGACACCATGGTGCCAATCATCCGGTGAAAGACCTCGCGAGCGGGCGCGTCAGCATCACCAGCCAGAACCACGGCTTCGCGGTCGACGCCGATTCCCTACCCCGGAATCTGCGCACCACCCATATTTCCTTGTTCGATGGAAGTTTGCAGGGACTGGAATTCGCCGACAAGCCGGCGTTCTGTTTCCAGGGGCATCCCGAGGCCAGTCCGGGTCCGCACGATATCGGCGGTTTGTTCGATCGGTTTGTCGCGCTCATGGGTTGCGCGCGCGCGGCGGCCTGAGCGCTGGCCGATACTGTCACAGGCGCGACCATGCATTCCTTCGGCGTGATCAATCCAGGGTTGTTCATCCTTGGCGTGGTGTTCATCGTCCTGCTGCCGGGGCCGAATTCCCTCTACGTTCTCAGCGTGGCGGCGCAACGCGGCGTCAGGCTCGGGTATCTCGGGGCGTGCGGTATTTTCATCGGCGACACCGTCCTCATGGTGCTGGCCTCGGCGGGGCTGGCCAGCATGTTGCGCGAAGTCGCGGCATTGTTCCTGGTGGTCAAGCTTGCTGGCGCCGGCTACCTGGCATGGATTGGCGTCGGGATGCTGCGTGGCGCGCGCAGGCGCTGGCTGCGGGCGGATGCCGCGACGGCGGCGCCCGTACGGGTCGACGCGGCACATCCGCTCGGCAAGGCGCTGTTGATCAGCCTGCTGAATCCGAAAGCGATTTTTTTCTTCATCTCGTTTTTCATCCAGTTCGTTGACCCGGGCTATGCACACCCGGCGCTGTCGTTCCTGATTCTCGGTGTCATCGTGCAGTTTTTCAGCGCGATCTATCTTTCGGTGCTGATCTTTGCGGGCGCGCGACTGGCAGATGCCTTCCGCCGTCACCGCCGCATCGCGGCGGCCCTCACAGGTGTGGTCGGCGCAGCCTTCGTCGGCTTCAGTGCCCGATTGGCCACCGCCTCCATCCGCTGACGCTCCGATCCCCACCGATCGACCCGGTACGCGACCCCTCCAGCTTTTACTTGCACCGACTCATGCCCAAGCGCACAGACATCCAAAGCATCCTGATCATCGGGGCGGGCCCGATCGTGATCGGCCAGGCCTGCGAATTCGACTACTCAGGCGCGCAGGCCTGCAAGGCTTTGCGCGAAGAGGGTTATCGCGTGGTGCTGGTCAACAGCAACCCGGCAACCATCATGACGGACCCGGAAACGGCTGACGTCACCTACATCGAGCCGATTACCTGGCAGGTGGTGGAACGCATCATTGCGCGTGAGCGTCCCGATGCGATCCTGCCGACCATGGGCGGGCAGACGGCGCTCAACTGTGCCCTCGACCTGCATCGGCACGGCGTGCTGGACACATACGGGTGCGAACTCATCGGCGCCAAACCGGCAGCCATCGACATGGCGGAAGACCGCCAGAAGTTCAAGGAGGCCATGGATCGCATCGGTCTGGGTTCGGCGCGCTCGGGTATCGCGCACAATCTGGAGGAGGCCTGGGCGGTCCAGAAGAGCATTGGTTTTCCGACCATCATCCGTCCGAGCTTCACGCTTGGAGGTACGGGCGGCGGCATTGCCTACAACCCCGAGGAGTTCGAGATCATCTGCAAGCGCGGCCTCGAAGCGTCGCCAACATCCGAACTGCTGATCGAGGAATCGCTGATCGGCTGGAAAGAATTCGAGATGGAAGTCGTGCGCGATCGCGCCGACAACTGCATCATCGTTTGCGCGATCGAGAACCTCGATCCCATGGGGGTGCACACAGGCGACTCGATCACGGTCGCGCCCGCGCAAACCTTGACCGACAAGGAATACCAGATCATGCGCGATGCGAGCATCGCGGTGCTGCGCGAGATCGGTGTCGATACCGGCGGCTCGAATGTGCAGTTCGCGATCAACCCGAATGACGGGCGCATGATCGTGATCGAAATGAATCCCCGGGTGTCGCGTTCGTCGGCGCTGGCTTCCAAGGCCACGGGCTTTCCAATCGCCAAGGTCGCGGCCAAGCTTGCCGTTGGATTTACGCTGGATGAGTTGCGCAACGACATCACTGGCGGCGCCACGCCGGCATCGTTCGAGCCGACCATCGATTATGTCGTGACCAAGGTTCCGCGCTTCGCCTTCGAGAAATTTCCACAGGCCGATGCGCGTCTGACCACGCAGATGAAATCTGTCGGTGAGGTGATGGCAATCGGTCGGACATTCCAGGAAAGTTTCCAGAAGGCACTGCGCGGTCTCGAGGTTGGCGTGGATGGTCTCAACCAGAAGACGACCGACCGAGAGGTCCTCGAGCGCGAGCTCGGCCAACCCGGACCGGAACGCATCTGGTACCTGGGGGATGCGCTCGCCCAGGGTTTCAGCCTGGATGACGTGCACAAGCTGACCCGCATCGATCCCTGGTTCCTGGCGCAGATCAAGGACATCGTCGATACCGAGCTCGAACTCGAGCGTCGCCAGCTTGCGGACCTCGAAGCCGATGATCTGCGCTGGCTCAAGCGCAAGGGTTTTTCGGACCGCCGGCTAGCGCATCTGCTCAAATCGACCGAGGCGCAGGTGCGCGCGCGTCGCCATGCTCTGGGTGTGCGGCCCGTCTACAAGCGTGTCGATACCTGCGCTGCCGAGTTTGCCACCCAGACCGCCTACCTCTACTCGACCTACGAGGAAGAGTGTGAGGCAGAACCGACCGATCGCCGCAAGATCATGGTGCTTGGCGGCGGCCCGAACCGGATCGGACAGGGCATCGAGTTCGATTACTGCTGCGTGCACGCGGCGCTGGCGCTACGCGAGGACGGCTACGAGACCATCATGGTCAACTGCAATCCGGAAACCGTGTCCACGGATTACGACACCTCGGATCGACTGTATTTCGAGCCGCTCACGCTCGAGGACGTCCTTGAAATCGTCGACAGGGAAAAACCGGCGGGCGTCATCGTCCAGTACGGCGGCCAGACTCCACTGAAGCTTGCGCTCGCGCTCGAAGCCGCGGGAGTTCCGATCATCGGCACCAGCCCTGACATGATCGACGCTGCCGAGGACCGTGAGCGGTTCCAGCAGCTGATCCACGCACTCGGTCTGCTGCAGCCACCGAATCGAACCGCCCGATCAGAGCCGGAAGCCATAGCGCGGGCTGAGGAAATCGGCTACCCGCTTGTCGTGCGCCCGAGCTACGTGCTGGGTGGACGCGCAATGGAAATCGTGCATGAGCAGCGGGATCTCGAGCGTTACATGCGCGAGGCGGTCAAGGTTTCCAACGACTCGCCGGTCCTGCTCGACCGATTCCTCAACGACGCCATCGAATGCGATGTCGACGCGATTTGCGATGGTGAGCAGGTTTTCGTCGCGGGCGTGATGGAGCACATCGAGCAGGCGGGCGTTCACTCCGGCGATTCAGCATGCTCGTTGCCCCCCTACTCACTGAAGCCTGAAACGGTGGCGGAGCTCAAGCGCCAGACCGTGCTGATGGCTCGCGGTCTTCACGTCGTGGGCCTGATGAACGTGCAGTTCGCAATCCAGCAGGACGGCGACGACGATCGAATCTTCGTCCTCGAGGTCAATCCGCGCGCGTCGCGTACCGTTCCTTTCGTGTCGAAGGCCACCGGCCTGCAGTTGGCAAAGATTGCCGCGCGCTGCATGGTGGGGACGAAGCTGGCGCAGCAGGGCGTCCCCGATGAAGTGCGACCTGACTACTTCAGTGTCAAGGAGGCGGTGTTTCCCTTCGTGAAGTTCCCCGGCGTCGACCCGATTCTCGGACCTGAAATGAAGTCCACGGGCGAAGTCATGGGCGTGGGACGGACCTTCGGCGAAGCATTCGTCAAGTCCCAGCTCGGCGCCGGAACCCGGCTTCCGGTGGCGCGTGCCGACCGGGCATCCAAGGTGTTCCTGTCAGTGAAAAACGCTGACAAGCCACGCATGGTGGAGGTGGCGCGCGAACTTCTGGACATGGGCTTCGGCCTGGCTGCGACCCGCGGCACGGCGCAGGCGCTGCAGAATGCGGGCCTTGCCGTCGAGGTGGTGAACAAAGTCACCGAAGGGCGCCCCAACGTTGTCGATATGATGAAAAACGGCGAAATCGCGCTGGTCATCAACACGGTCGAGGAGCGTCGCAACGCGATCGCCGATTCGCGCGCCATCCGCATCACCGCACTCGCCAACCGTGTTCCGACCTTCACGACCATCGCCGGGGCGGAAGCCGCCGTCGAGGGCATGAAGTGCATCGATCGACTCGAGGTCTATCCTTTGCAGGGTTTACACGCCTCGCTGCGTTTGGCAAACTGAAACCGGGTTGTACTTGCCCGCCGTAGCACGATGCTGCTGCGGCGTTTTCTTTTCTGAACCTCTTCGTTGACTTTCGATCGGCAGACCTTTCCCTATGACGACCCCCATGACCCGCCGCGGCGCGGAAAAACTCCGGGCCGAGCTCCAGCGCCTGAAGTCGGTTGAGCGCCACGCCGTGATCCAAGCCATCGCCGAGGCGCGCGCCCAGGGCGATTTGTCTGAAAACGCCGAATACGAAGCCGCGAAAGATCGTCAAGGTTTCATCGAGGGCCGTATCAACGAGCTCGAAAGCAAGCTGTCGTCGGCCCAGGTCATCGACCCCTCCGAATTGCAGGCCGACGGTCGGGTAGTGTTCGGGGCGACCGTCGAACTTGCGGATGAGGACAGTGGTGAGTCAGTCACGTACCAGATCGTCGGCGATGACGAGGCGGATCTGAAGCTGGGCATGGTGTCCGTCAGCTCGCCGATCGCGCGCGCCCTCATCGGCAAGGAAGAGGGTGACGTCGCGCGGGTCACGGCGCCTGCCGGCATCCGCAATTACGAAATCGTCAAGGTTCGCTACGTGTGAAGATCAATCGATCCCTGCGCATGGTCATCGCTGGGCTGTGGCTCGGCGGCCTCGCTGCCGTTGGTGGCATCGGCGCGCCGACGGCATTCGCGGTCGTGCCGCAGAAGATGCTCGCCGCCGCAGTGGCCAGCACCATGTTCTACAAGATGGCGCTGGTGGGTCTGGTGTGCGGGGCCGTGCTGCTGATGCTCGAGCGCCGGCATGCACGTTCCATCGCGGCGTCTACACCGCTGATGCTGGTGCTCGGTGGCCTGCTGTCGGACGTGGTGTGCGAGTTCGGCATGGTGCCGAGATTGCTGCAGGCAGCCGCCGCAGGTGCACCGGACGTCGCCACCTGGCATATTGCGGCGAGCGTCTCGTTTCTGCTGGAGCTGGGGTGCGTATTCGCGTATCTATGGACACTGGGGACGCGGGGCGGCCACGACGCGCCGGACTGTTCCGCCGACCCAGGCGACTCAGCCGAGTCGAACCTTCTTGACGCTTGACCGACGCGGCTTGGCGCGTTTGACCTTGCCGGTGCTGGTGAGGCGCTCGTTGCCGAACACGGTGACGCGTTTGATCTTGGCGCGGTGGGTGGGGCTGCTACTGGGAACGACCACCTTGATCTGGCGCGGCGCGGCACCGCTGCGAGCCTTGTCCGAAGCGGCAACTTTCGGCGCCGGCAGCGGCCTGAACAGCACGAGGGTCTTGCCGATCGCCTGGACGGCGGCGGCTTCAAGGGTGTCGCAAATCAGGCCGAGCATGGCGGCCCTGTGGGTCCGGTCGTCGTCAGCGACGCGAATCTTGATGAGGCCGTGGGCTCCGAGTGCGAGGTCGATCTCGGCGAGCACGGCCGGAGTGAGGCCCTGATCCCCGACCAGAACGACGGGTTTGAGCGCGTGGGCCAGTGCGCGCTTGTCGCTGCGTTCGGCCGGCGTGAGGTGGAGTGCGGTCATGATGTCCACATTATCTCTTGAAAGCATCCAATGAAGAAAAACAGGTTCAAGAAGGCCTGGTTGACGGAGCACTTGACGGACCCTTACGTCAAGTTGGCGCAAAAAGACAACTACCGATCGCGGGCGGTCTACAAGTTGCAGGAGATCGACGTTGCCAACCGGTTGCTCAAGCCTGGGCAGATCGTGGTTGATCTCGGCAGTGCGCCGGGCGCATGGTCGCAGTATCTGGCGCGCACCCTCGGCGCCAGGGACGGAAGTCTGGACGGCACCGTGATCGCGCTGGACTTGTTGCCGATGGAGCCGGTCGCCGGCATCACCTTTTTACAAGGGGATTTCCGCGAACCTGAGGTCCTCGCGCGCCTGGAGGCGGAATTGGCAGGACGCAGGATCGACGTGGTCCTGTCGGACATGGCCCCCAATCTCTCCGGTATTTCCTCGGCGGATGCGGCGCGCATCGAGCACCTCGCGGATTTGTCGCTGGAGTTTGCCGACGCCTGGCTCAAGGACGAAGGAGCCTTGCTGATCAAAAGCTTCCACACCGGGTATTTCAGCCAGGTTGTGGCGCGTTTCAAACAGCAGTTCCAGGTTGTGAAAGCCATCAAGCCCAAGGCCTCGCGCGACCGATCGGCCGAAGTCTTCATTCTTGGATTGCACCCCAAGCGCCGGGCAAATACGGTAGATTGATGGGGGATTGACCTATTGCAATACAGCAGGCGATAGGACGGAACTAAAATCAACACCTCGAGGGTGGGCTTACGGTGAAAAGTGCCGGGGCCGAACCCTTGATTCGCCTAGAATTGGACGCAGATTGACTGTTCCGGGTCGATCTGCATGGCCCACGCGGGTCTCGGGAGTCTGTCTTGAACAATCAATGGTTTTCAAAAGTTGCAATCTGGCTGGTGATCGGTCTGGTGCTGTTTACTGTGTTCAAGCAGTTCGATCGCACGACTCCCACGCAGACTGTGAGTTACACCCAGTTCATGCAGGACGCCAAGCAGGGTCACGTGAAAAAGGTGCTGGTGCATCAGAGCGGTACGCTGGATGTGACCACGAATGAGGGCGCGCGGTACACGTTGACGTCGCCGGGCGATCTCTGGATGACCGGGGACCTCATGAAGGACGGCGTGCAGGTGGTGGGCGCTCCGCGCGAGGAGCAGTCCTTCCTGATGCAGATCCTGATCTCCTGGTTCCCCATGCTGCTGCTCATCGGCGTGTGGGTGTACTTCATGCGCCAGATGCAGGGAGGCGGACGCGGCGGGGCCTTCAGTTTCGGCAAATCCAAAGCGCGGCTTCTCGATGAATCCAGCAACACCGTGACGTTCGCCGACGTGGCGGGCTGCGACGAAGCCAAGGAGGAAGTCAAGGAGCTGGTCGACTTTCTGCGCGACCCGCAGAAGTTCCAGAAGCTTGGCGGCCGCATTCCGCGTGGGGTTCTGCTTGTCGGCCCTCCGGGCACGGGTAAAACGCTTCTGGCCCGCAGTGTCGCGGGCGAGGCCAAGGTGCCGTTTTTCTCGATCTCCGGCTCCGATTTCGTGGAAATGTTCGTCGGCGTCGGGGCATCCCGCGTACGTGACATGTTCGAGACCGCGAAAAAGCACGCCCCCTGCATCATTTTCATCGATGAGATCGACGCCGTCGGTCGTCATCGCGGTGCAGGCCTGGGTGGCGGCAATGACGAGCGCGAGCAGACCCTGAACCAGATGCTGGTCGAGATGGATGGCTTTGACACCAACCTGGGCGTCATCGTCATCGCGGCCACCAACCGTCCCGACATTCTCGACCCTGCGCTGCTGCGTCCGGGCCGTTTCGATCGGCAGGTGTATGTGCAACTTCCAGACATCCGCGGCCGTGAACAGATTCTGGTCGTGCACATGCGCAAGGCTCCTGTGGGTTCGGACGTTCGTGCCGACATCATTGCGCGTGGTACGCCTGGCTTCTCCGGCGCCGATCTGGCGAATCTGGTGAATGAGGCGGCGCTGTTTGCCGCACGCCGCAGCGCGCGGCTGGTGGAAATGGAAGACTTCGAGCGTGCCAAGGACAAGATCATGATGGGGGCCGAGCGCCGCTCCATGGTCATGCCGGAGAACGAGCGCCGCAACACCGCCTACCACGAGTCGGGGCATGCGTTGGTGGCGCGGCTGATGCCACAGACGGATCCGGTGCACAAGGTGACCATCATTCCGCGTGGACGTGCGCTGGGCCTCACCATGCAACTTCCCGAGGAAGATCGTTACAGCATGGGGCGTGATCGGATTCTCAGCATGATTTCAGTGCTGTTCGGAGGCCGTATCGCCGAGGAAGTATTCATGAACCAGATGACCACTGGTGCTTCGAACGATTTCGAGCGCGCCACGCAGCTAGCGCGCGACATGGTGACGCGATACGGGATGTCCGACTCGATGGGACCGATGGTGTACGCCGACAACGAGGGAGAGGTGTTCCTCGGCCGTTCGATCACCAAGAGCACCCACGTGTCAGAACAGACCATGCAGAAGGTTGATGGCGAGATCCGGCGCATCATCGATGAACAGTACGGGCTGGCGCGCAAGCTGATCGAGGCCAACAAGGACAAGATCGAGGCCATGGCGCACGCACTGCTGGAATGGGAAACCATCGATGCGGAGCAGATCGAGGACATCATGAACGGGCGCCCACCGCGGGCCCCGCGGCCACCTGGCGCCACGTCGACCGGCCAGCCGCCCAGCAACGGGCGTGCCAGCGGTGGCCTGCCCAGCGATGCGCATACGGCCAGTCCCGCCTGAGCGTTGGGTCGACCCTTGACTCCCGCGGCCCGGCGTTGACCGGGCCGCTTTTGAATGCGCCGAGAGCCCTTGTCGATCTCCGCCTGGTCCGCTGGCCGATTCCAGCTCGCGCTTGCGGCGCCGCTGGTGATGGGCATTGTGAACGTCACCCCGGATTCGTTTTCCGATGGCGGGAGCCACGCGACCGTCGCGGGCGCGATCGCGCATGCCACGCGTCTGCTCGACGAGGGCGCAGACATCCTGGATGTGGGCGGCGAGTCCACGCGCCCGGGTGCCACCGCCCTCGATGCCGAGGCCGAATGGGAACGGATCGGCCCCGTGCTGGCGGAGTTGGTGCGTTGGAAGCAGCCGCTGTCCATCGACACCTATCATCCGGAGAACATGCGGCGCGCTCTCGATTTGGGCGTTGACATCATCAACGACATCCAGGCGCTGCGGCTGGGCGATGCGGCGCAGATTGCGGCCGACTCGCCGGCGGGCTTGTGCCTGATGCACATGCAGGGTGAGCCCGGCACGATGCAGAAAGCGCCGCGCTATGGCGATGTGGTCGCCGAGGTCGATGCCTTTCTCGCGCGCCGTGTCGCAGACATGATGCGCCTTGGTGTCAGCCCGGAGCGCCTGTGTATCGATCCGGGATTCGGATTCGGCAAGACGTTCGAACATAACCTGGCGCTGGCGCGAGGTCTGCCAAGGATCGTCGCGCAGGGTCTTCCGGTCCTGGTCGGCGTATCCAGAAAGTCCATGCTCGGGGCCGCGGTGGCCCGGCCACCGCAGGAGCGTCTTGCGGCGAGCCTGGCCGCGGCGTTGGCGTGCATCGCCGCTGGAGCGAGGATCGTGCGGGTGCACGATGTCGCGCAGACGGCAGACGCGGTCAAAGTGTGGTCGGCCATGACTGCGGGCACGGGCTCGGAAATTGCCAGGGAGGGGGCATGAGCAGACAGCATTTCGGCACCGACGGGGTGCGCGGAAGAGTGGGGCGCGGCCCGATCGTGCCGGAATTCGGGCTTCGTCTCGGCCACGCCGCGGGCCGTGTGCTGCGCGCTGCCGGATTGCAGCGCCCGACGGTCCTGGTGGGGAAAGACACCCGGGTTTCGGGCTATATGCTGGAGGCGGCACTCGAGTGCGGATTTGCAGCTTCCGGTTGCGATGTGGTGCTGGTCGGTCCGCTGCCGACCCCTGGCGTCGCATATCTGACGCGCGCGCTGCGCCTTGACCTGGGCGTGGTCATCAGCGCCTCGCATAATCCCTATGAAGACAACGGCATCAAGTTCTTTTCCGCCGGTGGCAGCAAGCTGCCCGACAGTTGGGAGGCGGAAGTCGAGGCCGCGCTGCCCTCCGCCGAGGGGTGTGTGCCATCGGAGCAGCTGGGGAAGGCGCGGCGTCTCGACGACGCGGCTGGCCGCTACATCGAATTCTGCAAAAGCACCTTTCCGAACCATCTCACGCTCAAAGGGTTGCGTCTTGTTGTGGATTGCGCGCATGGCGCGGCCTATCAGATCGCCCCCGCAGTGTTCCACGAGTTGGGTGCCGATGTCATTGCGATCGGTGCGCAGCCGGACGGGTTCAATATCAACCACGAGGTTGGCGCGACCGCCCCCGACGCCTTGATCCGCGCTGTGCGTGCCAACCGTGCGGACTACGGCATCGCGCTGGATGGCGATGCGGATCGGCTGCAGCTGGTCGATCGTCACGGACGCTTGTTCAATGGCGACGAACTGCTGTATCTGCTCGCCATGGACCGGCATCCCCCGGGGGTTGTCGGCACCCTCATGACGAATCTGGCTGTTGAACGCGCCTTGCGCGCCGCCGGCATGGAATTCGTGCGCGCGGCGGTCGGGGATCGCTACGTTCTCGAAGAGCTGCTGTGCAGGGGGTGGCAGCTTGGAGGCGAGGGATCAGGCCACATCCTTTTGCTGGACCGTCATACGACCGGCGACGGCATTGTCGCGGCCCTGCAAATGCTGGAGATGGTGGTTCGCACCGGGCGCAGCCTCGTCGAGCAGCTCGCAGCGGTGGAGTTGTTTCCGCAAACCTTGCTCAACGTTCGCCTGACGCCGGGAACGGACTGGCGTAGCCACGCCGGTTTCTCGCGGGCGCATGCGGACGTGCAGGCTTGCCTCGACGGGCATGGACGGGTATTGATTCGCCCCAGCGGCACGGAACCGGTGCTGCGCATCATGGTCGAACACGCCGACCCGGCGCTGGGGCGTCGATGCGCCCAGCAGCTGGCAGACGCCCTTCGACAGCCATGAGTCCTGGATGCGTGGACGATGATGGCAGAACCTGCATGTTCATCGAAATGTCATAATTTCGATGTCAAATCAACCTTCGTCACCGGACAACAGCCGGTGCATGACCTCAGGAGATTTCCGCATGTCGATCACCATTTCTCGTCGCCAGCATCTTAAGTTCGCGCTCGCCAGCGCGAGTCTGGCCGTT
Organism: Thiomonas sp.; assembly: GCA_027311065.1. Taxonomy (GTDB): domain Bacteria; phylum Pseudomonadota; class Gammaproteobacteria; order Burkholderiales; family Burkholderiaceae_C; genus Thiomonas_A. The sequence continues at coordinate 12,265 of DAICZP010000056.1, forward strand.
GCCGCCGCTACCGTCCCGATGGCCGCCCATGCGGCATCGGGCGTCACGCTGCTGGAGACCGGTTCCACGCTGCTGTACCCGCTGTTCAACCTGTGGGTTCCCGACTACACCAAGGCACACCCTGGTGTTCGCATCACCACGCAAGGCACCGGCAGCGGCACCGGGATTGCGCAAGCCATTTCGGGCGTAGCCCAGATCGGTGCGTCGGACGCTTACATGAGCGACGCCCAGATCAAGCAGAACCCCAGCATCCTGAACATTCCGCTGGCGATTTCGGCGCAGACGGTCAACTTCAACGTCCCGGGCTTGAACACCAAGCACCTCAAGCTCGATGGCCCGGTGCTTGCCGGCATCTACAGCGGCACCATCAAGAACTGGGATGACGCCCAGATCAAGGCGCTGAACCCCGGTGTCAAGCTCCCCGACCATGGCATCGTGCCGATCCATCGTACTGATGGCAGCGGCGATACCTTCATTTTCAGCCAGTACCTGTCGTTCTCGACCGCCACCTGGAACAGCAGCGTCGGCTACGGCACCACGATCAGCTGGCCCGCAGTGCAGGGTGGCGTGGGTGCCAATGGCAACCCTGGCATGGTGCAGGCTTGCCAACAGACCCCGTACTCGGTGGCCTATATCGGCGTGAGTTTCCATGAGCAGGTCGCCAAGGCCGGTCTGGGCACCGCGATGCTGAAGAATCGCGACGGCAAGTTCCTGTTGCCGAACGCACACACCGTCAGCGCCGCCGCCGGCGAGTTGATCGGCAAGACTCCCGCCGACGAGCGTATCAGCCTGGTGTTCGCGCCCGGTGCCAGCTCGTACCCGATCATCAACTACGAATACGCCATCGTCAACGCCAAGCAGGCGAACCCTGAAAATGCGAAGGCGATCAAGGCGTTCCTCGGCTGGGCCGTTGAGTCTGGTGGCGGCAACGCGGCCAAGTACCTTGACGCGGTGCGCTTCATCGCGCTGCCGGCCCACGTGCAAGGCCTGAGCAAGGCCCAGATCGCGAAGATCGAGTAAGTGGCCCGTGTGCGCGCGCTGCC
>DAICZP010000064.1 GCA_027311065.1 Thiomonas sp.
CGGGGAGGGAGCCGCCTGGTGCGTCGCGTTCAGCGCGGAGGGTGCGTTGCTTCGCGAGTCGTACGTCAATCTCATTCCCACTCCGGCGGGCGGCACGCACGAGGCGGGCTTGCGCGAAGGGTTGTTCCAGGCTGTCAAAGGTTTCATCGAGCTGCATGCTTTGTGCCCGAAGGGGGTGAAGTTGTTGCCCGAGGATGTGTTTTCCCGCGCGTCGTTCGTGTTGTCGGCCAAGGTGCTGGATCCCCAGTTCCAGGGCCAAATGAAGGAGCGCTTGAACAGCCGCGACGCCGTCCGTCTCGTGGCGTCGCTGGTACGACCGGCCCTGGAGCTGTGGCTGGGGCAGCACGTCGAGCAGGGGCGACAGCTGGCCGAACTGGTGATCGCGCAGGCGCAGAGCCGTCAGCGCGCGGCACAGAAGGTCGAGCGACGCCGGGGCTCGGGCATCGCGGTGCTGCCGGGCAAGCTCACGGATTGCGAGAGTCGCGACATTGCCCGCACCGAGCTGTTCCTGGTGGAGGGGGATTCCGCTGGCGGCTCGGCGAAAATGGGGCGCGACAAGGAGTTCCAGGCGGTGCTGCCGTTGCGCGGCAAGGTGCTTAACGCATGGGAGGTCGAGCGGGACCGGTTGTTCGCGAACCAGGAAATCCACGACATCGCGGTGGCGATCGGGCTCGATCCCCACGCCTCCGATGCCGCTGTTGACTTGTCCACTTTGCGCTACGGACGGATCTGCATTCTCAGCGACGCTGACGTCGATGGATCCCACATTCAAGTGCTGCTGCTGACCTTGTTCTACAAGCATTTTCCGCAGTTGGTCGCACGCGGGCATGTTTATGTGGCGCGCCCGCCCTTGTATCGGGTTGACGCGCCGGCGCGGGGCAAAAAGCCCGCGGCGAAGTTTTATGCACTCGACGACGGCGAACTGCAGGCCATTGTTGACCGCCTGCGGCAGGACGGGGTACGCGAGGCGGCCTGGAGCGTGTCGCGGTTCAAGGGTCTGGGAGAAATGAGTGCCGAGCAGTTATGGGAGACAACCCTGAATCCGGACACCCGGCGACTGATGCCGGTCCAACTGGGTGCCCACGGAGAAGCGGCCACGACGGCCTTGTTCGGTCATCTCATGGGCAAGGGCGAGGCGCAGGCGCGCCGTCAGCTGATGGAGGCGTGGGGCGATCGCGTCGACGTCGACATCTGACGCGTGCTGGCGCGCGGCCTGATGGCTGCCTCTCGCCTCCTTCAACGAGCACTACAAGCATTCGCACACGATGACCGCTTCTTTACCTCCCTCGTCTGACCCGACGCCTGACCTGTTCGCCGTGCCGGAGCAAGACCCTGCAGTATCGGCGGATCCCGACAGCCTGGCACTGGCCGACTATGCGCGACAGGCCTATCTCGATTACGCCCTGTCCGTCGTCAAGGGCCGGGCGCTGCCCGACGTGTGCGACGGACTCAAGCCCGTGCAGCGCCGGATCCTGTACGCAATGGATCGCATGGGCCTGGCGGCGGGTGCCAAGCCGGTCAAGTCCGCCCGCGTCGTTGGCGACGTGCTTGGCAAATACCACCCCCACAGCGACCAGGCCGCATACGATGCGCTGGTGCGTCTGGCGCAAGACTTTGCGCAGCGCTACCCGTTGATCGACGGGCAGGGAAACTTCGGTTCGCGCGACGGTGATGGTGCGGCGGCGATGCGCTACACGGAGGCGCGTCTGACGCCGATTGCGCGGTTGTTGCTGGATGAAATCGATCAGGGCACGGTGGACTTCCAGCCCAATTACGACGCCTCGACCGAGGAGCCTCGGTTATTGCCGGCGCGGTTACCGTTTGTGCTGCTCAACGGCGCCAGCGGCATCGCCGTGGGAATGGCCACGGAAATTCCGGCGCATAACCTGCGCGAGCTCGCGTTGGCATGCGTGGCCATGCTCAAGAAGCCCTCGCTTTCGCTCGATGAACTGCTTGCGATCTTGCCAGGGCCGGATTTCGCCACCGGGGGGCAGATCATCAGTCGCGCGGAGGATATCCGTGACGCCTATGCCAGCGGACGCGGAAGCCTGAAGGTGCGTGCGCGGTGGGGTATCGAGGACATGGCGCGCGGGCAGTGGCAGTTGGTGGTGCATGAACTTCCCCCCGGTGTGTCGTCACAGCGCGTGCTGCAGGAAATCGAGGAGCTCAGCGACCCGAAGCCCAAGCTTGGCAAGAAGGCTTTGAGCAGCGAGCAACTGCAGCTGAAGAACACCGTCTTATCCGTGCTCGACGGGGTGCGCGACGAATCCGGCCGCGATGCGGCGGTGCGGCTGGTGTTCGAGCCCAAGAGCTCGCGTATCGCGCAGACGGAGCTGCTCTCGGTGTTGCTGTCAACCACCAGTCTGGAAGTTGGTGTGGCGCTGAACCTTGTGATGATCGGCCGTGACGCCAAGCCGCGGCAGAAACCGCTGCTGGACATCGTCAGCGAATGGTGCGCGTTTCGGCAGGATACGGTGCGGCGTCGCAGCGAGCATCGCCTCGAGCAGGTGCGCGATCGCCTGCATATTCTCGAAGGCCGGCGCGCGGTCTTGCTGAACATTGACGCAGTGATCCGGATCATCCGCGAAAGCGATGAGCCGCGTGCTGCGCTGATGGAGCGCTTCGCGCTGAGCGAGCGCCAGGCCGACGATATTCTTGAGATCCGTCTGCGCCAGCTTGCTCGCCTCGAGGCGATCCGCATTGAACAGGATATCGCGAAGCTGCAAACGGAGCAGACCGAGTTGCAGACCCTGCTGCAAGACTCCAAGGCACTCACGCGGCGGGTGATCAAGGAAATCGAGGCCGATGCCAAGGCTTTCGGCGACGCACGGCGCACCCTGATCCAGGCCGATAGCCGCGCCGCCCTGGAGGTGCGAGTGCCGGATGAGCCGGTCACGGTGGTCGTGTCGGCGAAGGGATGGCTGCGCACCCAGAAAGGCCACGGGCTGGCGCTGGAAAACCTCACGTTCAAGCCTGGAGATGCACTGCGCACGGCGTTTGCGTGCCGCAGCACCGACACCCTGTGGCTGCTGGGTCGCGACGGGCGGACCTACAGCATCGCGGTGGCGCAATTACCAGGGGGGCGTGGCGATGGTCAGCCCGTGACGGCGTTTGTCGAGCTGCCGGGAAGCAGTCTTCCCGAACACGCCTGGGCAGGCCCCGGCGACACGCCGCTGCTGCTGGCTGGCGGTGGTGGCTATGGCTTCGCGGCCCCTGCTGAAGCCTTGAGCAGTCGGCAGAAAGCGGGGAAGACTTTCTTGACCATGGAGGCGGGTGACATGCCGGTGGCCATGCAGCCGTTGCGTTGGACCGCCGCTGACGGCGTGGCACGCGTGGCGGAGCATTTGGCCTTGCTGACCTCCGAAGGTCGGCTGCTGATCTACGGTATCGACGCGGTGCGTGAGCTTCCCCGTGGTGGCCGCGGCCTGCAGCTTATCGCCCTCGACCCCAACGAAACCCTCCTCGCCGTACTCCCCTGTTCAACGAGCGACAGTATCGAAATTCTCGGTACCGGCCGCAGCGGAACGCCAAAGATCCTCCCACTTGGCCCCCGTGCTCAGCAGGATTACCTCGGCAAACGCGCCCGCAAAGGCAAGCTCGTCGGCAACTCCGCTTTCAAACCCACGGGCATGCGTCGCATGCAACCGCCTCCGCCTGCTTTCCGGCCTGAGACGCACTAGAACCCGCAGCCGAAAGGCAAGCCGCCTGGCTCAGCGGGGCTCAAACCTCCACGATCAGTTCGATCTCCACGGCCGCACCCATGGGAATTTGGGTCACCCCGAAGGCGCTGCGCGCGTGTTGGCCTGCGGCACCGAAAACCTCGCCAAACAATTCCGATGCGCCGTTGATCACGAGGTGCTGTTCGGTAAACGTGGGCATGGAATTCACCAGGCCCATCAGTTTGACGATTCGCTTGATGCACCCGAGGTCACCGGTTGCGGCGTGCAGGGTACCCAACAGATCAATGGCGACATTACGCGCCGCGGCCTTGCCCTGCGCGGTGTCGATGTCCCGACCGAGCTGGCCGGCGAGCACGGTGCCGCCGTGCTTGCTGATATGTCCGGAGACAAAGATGAGGTTTCCGGTGCGCACGTAAGGCAGGTAAGCCGCCGCAGGGGCGGCGACTGCGGGCAGCGTGATGCCAAGTTGCTGGAGTTTGTCGTAAATGGAATGATCAGGCATGTTGGATGCTCGGCGCAGAATGGGTTGAGGCCCCACAGCATACGCAGCGTTGACCAGTGGCCCGCGTCTTTCGTGGGGTTGGTCCCGCCGACAGGAATCGAACCTGTATCCCGCGCTTAGGAGGCACGTGTTCTATCCATTGAACTACGGCGAGTGGAGATGCAAGTCTAGCGGGTTCACATGGGCAAGGACTTGGCCGGATCGCTGACAGGCGTCAATGGCCGGCATTGAACGGCCAGTTCCGCGGCGCTGCATCAGCAGATGCGCGGGAGCTGGTCGCCGATCAGCATGTTCATCGCGCGCTCGCCGCCGAATCGCGTGTCCATGCGGACGGAGCCTTGCGGCTCCGCAGTGACGTCCCCGATCATGCAGCTGTGCCGTCCCGACGGGTGGGCACGCATCGCGGCCAGCACGGTGTCGGCGTATTCCGGCGGGACGATGGCGACGAGTTTGCCTTCATTGGCCAGGTAGAGCGGGTCGAGCCCGAGCAGTTCGCACACGCCGCGCACGACGTCGCGGATGGGCAAGGTGTCTTCGCGCAGCCGGATGGCACAAGCGCTGGCGCGCGCGAGCTCGTTGAGGACGGTGGCGACGCCCCCACGCGTTGCGTCGCGCATGCAATGGATGTCGGGGCAGGCCTCGAGCATTGCCGCAACCAGTCCCCCCAGTGGCTGACAGTCGGATCGCACATCCATGTCGAGGGCGAGTTCGCCACGCGCGTCGACAATGGCCGCACCATGGTCACCGATGTGGCCGTTGATGAGCACCACGTCGCCCGGACGCGCGCGGTCGGAACGGATGTCAACGCCACGGGGGATCGCGCCCACGCCTGCGGTATTGACAAACAAGCGGTCGGCCGCGCCGCGCGGGACGACCTTGGTATCGCCCGTGACGATGCAGACCCCGGCCATCGCGGCCGTGGCCTGCATCGACGCCACGATGCGCCTGAGGTCGGCCACGGGAAGGCCTTCCTCGATGATCATGCTGCACGTGAGGTAAAGCGGGCGCGCGCCACCGACCGCGAGGTCGTTCACGGTACCTGCCACCGCGAGCGCGCCGATGTCGCCACCGGGGAAGAACAGCGGGGTGATGACGTAGGAGTCGGTGGTGAGCGCCAGCCGGTCGCCTTTTGCGGTGAGATTCGACAACGCAATGCGCGCCTGGTCCTCCGAGGGCACCAGCAGGTCGTTGCCGAAGCTGCACACGAACAGTTGCTCGATCAGATCATGCATGGCGCGCCCGCCGCTGCCGTGGGCCAGGGTGATCCGGGCGTCGAGCGGCCGGTGCTCTGAGTAGGCTCGGGGGTTCACGGGTGTTCCTTGGCAGCGACGGTGATCCGCGCGTCCGTCGGCGGGTGAGCAGGCGAACGGCCATGGTTGAAACAGGCGGCGCAGGCACCTTCCGACGACACCATCAGCGCCCCCAGAGGGCGGTCCGGCGTGCAAGCATGGCCGTAGGCTTTGCATTCCCACGGTCGCAGCACGCCCTTGAGGACCTCACCGCACTGGCAGCACTTCGGGTCGTCGATGTGCAGATCCGGCACCGCGAATTTGCGCTCGGCATCGAAGTCGGCGTAGGCGTCGCGAATGCGCACGCCCGAATGATCGATCGCGCCGAGGCCACGTAACTCGAAGACGTCACGAAGCTCGAAGACGTCGGCGATCGCCGCCTGGCCGGTTGCGTTTCCAGTCTCGGCCACGACGCGCGCATACTGGTTCTCGACCTCGCAGCGGCCGGTGGCGAATTGATGGAGCAGCATCCACAGCGACTGCAGGACGTCAAGCGGCTCGAATCCGGTGATGACGATCGGGCGGTGGTAGTTTCGGGAGACGAAATCGAATGGCGCCGGGCCGATGACCATGCTGACATGCCCGGGGGCGAGAAACGCGTCGATGCGCATGTCGGGCGCATCGAGAATGGCCTTGATCGTTGGAATCGTCGTGACGTGATTGCAGAACAGCGAGAAGTTTCTCAAGCCTTCGCGGTGCGCCTGTTGCACTGTGAGTGCAGTGGCTGGCATGGTCGTCTCGAAGCCGATGGCGAAGAACACCACCTCCCGCGCAGGGTGGTTGCGCGCCAGCGCCAGGGCATCAAGGGGTGAGTACACCATGCGTACATCGGCGCCGTCAGCTTTGGCCTGCAGCAGGCTTTTGCGCGAACCAGGAACACGCATCGGGTCGCCGAACGTGGTGAATATGACGTCCGGGCGCTCGGCGATGGTGACGCAGTCATCGATCCGTCCTATCGGCAGCACGCACACCGGACAGCCGGGGCCGTGGACCAACTCGATGCATGCGGGCAGCATTTGCTCGATGCCGTAGCGCAAGATGGTGTGGGTGTGGCCGCCGCAAAACTCCATGATCTGGAGCGCCCGCCGGCCCGGAGTCCTGACGTGCCTGGCGAGTTCGGCGATTCGCGCAGTCAGGCAGCGCGCGATGGCGGGATCGCGGAATGCGTCAACGTAGTCCATGATCGATCCGTCCATCGCGCGCGGCACACATGTCGTCGAGTTCGGCCAGCAACGCGAGGGTCCTGCGTGCCGCGTCCACGTTGATGCGACTCATCGCGAAACCTGCGTGCACCAGCACCCAGTCCCCGATGCAGGATGCGCAGGGGTGTTCGAGGTCGACAATGCAGGCGATATTGATCTGGCGCCGGACCCCTGAAACCGCAACAATTGCCAGACACGTCGGCACATCGACGACTTCAACGATGCGGCCAGGAATTCCGAGGCACATTTCAGTGGCTCCTTTCCGGGCGCGGAGGGTGCTGCGCGCGCGCCGCCGCGACGGCAGCCTGGCCGACAGCCAGACCGCCGTCGTTTGCCGGTATCCGGCGGTGCGTCCACACCGGCAGGCCGATGTCCGCGAGTTGATCCAGTATCAGGCGTGTGAACAGTGCATTCTGGAACACACCCCCCGTCAGGACGACGGCAGCGTGGGTCCGGAGCGGCGCTTCGGCGCGGATGCATTGCGCCCACCCAGCCGCCAAGCCGGCGAAAAATCGGCGGGCCACGGCGCCGGGGGCGCAGCCGTCGTCGAGGTCTGTCAGCAGCTCTGGCCACATGGGTGCCGGATCAAGGCGCGGCAGGCCGTCGACGGTGGTGAGGCGGAATGCATAGGCGCCATCGTCGTTGCAGCCGGCAGCAAGTGACTCGAGCGCCATGGCCGCCTGGCCTTCGAAGGACTGTGTGCCCGCGTGCAGGCCCAGAGCTGCGGCGACGGCGTCGACCAGCCGCCCCGTGGACGAGGCCGCTGGCGCATGGGTGACGCCAGTGATCATGTGCGCCAGGGCATTGAGAGGTTGCTCGGCGAGCGCGCGGATCGCCGCCACGCCGGCGTGCCGGGCGAGCAATGAGGGTGCATCGGGGAGGGCGAGAATTTGTGCGGCGAGGTTGCGCCAGGGCTGGCGGCTCGCGATGTCGCCGCCGGGCAGCGGCGTGGACCGAAGGCTGGCCAGACGGCGGCTTGCACGGTAGTCGGCGCACAGCAGTTCACCACCCCAGAGCGTGCCATCGTCGCCGAGGCCGAGGCCGTCGAGCACGAGGGCGAGCACCGGGGCGCCGTCGAGCGGGTGGACGTGGTCGATCATGCAGGCGGCGGCGTGGGCGTGGTGATGCTGGACTTCCTCGATGCGGAGCGTGGCGCGCGCGGCCATCGCCTGGCCGGCAATGGTGGCGTCGTAGCCAGGATGAAGGTCGACCGCGACGATGCTTGGGCGATGCCCGAGCAAACGCGCGAGTCGTGCGTACGCCCGCTGGGCGTTGTCGACGGCACCGGGGGCATCGAGGTCACCGAGATGTGGCGACAACACTGCGCGTCCGCTTTCGAGCAGGCAAAAAGTGTTTTTGCGCTGGGCTCCGAGCGCCGTGATGGCCGGCGCTGCATCGAAGCCTGGCGGCAGCGGCAGTGCGCCCGGCGCGTAGCCCCGGCTGCGGCGCAGGGTCTGCATCGCGTGGCCGACCCGGCGCAGCACCGAATCGTCCAGACGATGAAGGATCGGACGGTCGTGCATCAAAAAGGCATCCGCAATGCCTGCCAGGCGAATGCGGGCGTCGTCGTTGTTGGTACACGGCGTCTCACGGGACGGATTGCCCGAGGTGAATACCAGCGGCGTGGCGAAGCTTTCGAGCAGCAGATGGTGCAAGGGGCTTGGCGGCAGCATGAAGCCGAGCAGTCCGGTGTCGGGCGCGAGCGTGGCGGGCAGCGCCGAGCCTGCTGCCTCGAGCAGCACGACCGGTGCCACCGGGTCACGCAGTGCACCTGCGTCATCCGCGGTAATGGCCGCGTATTGGCGCACCACATCGAGGTCGCGAGCCATCAGCGCCATCGGCTTGTGCGGCCGACGCTTGCGCGTCCGCAGGCGCGCGATGGCGTCGGGCCGGGTCGCGTCCACCACGAGGTGAAAACTGCCGATCCCCTTGATGGCGATGATCATGCCGTCGCGTAGCAGTTCGGCGGCATGGGCGATGCAATCGCCGTCGACGCGAAGCCCGGCGTGTTCCAGCCAGAGTGCCGGTCCGCAGTCAGGGCAGGCGATGGCTTGGGCATGGAAGCGCCGATCACCGGGATCGGCGTACTCGGCGGCACAGCGCGGGCACATTGCGAATCCGGCCATGCCGGTGCGGTGGCGATCGTAGGGCAGGGTGTCAACAATGGAAAAGCGCGGCCCGCAGTGCGTGCAGTTGGCGAATGGGTGGCGCCAGCGTCGTGCGCTGCTGTCGCGCACCTCGGCAAGACAGGCGGGGCAGGTCGCGGCGTCGGGGACCACCTCGGTGGCGACGTCACCGCCCACGCTGGGAGCGATCGTGAAGCTTGCCGGCGGGGGTCCGGGCGGCGCGAATGACAGCTCGATGGCGTCGATGCGCGCGCGTGGCGGACATTGCACGCGCAGCAGCCGCGGCAGGGCTGCCAGGGCGCCGGGGGTACCCCAGGCATCAATCTCGACGCCACGACCGTCGTTGCGCACCACGCCGCGCAGTCCGAGCTCGCGCGCCAGCCGCAACACCAGTGGCCGCATGCCGACGCCCTGGACAACGCCGCGTATCCGCAGGCGCAACTGGGCCTGTTGGAGCGACCCGAGGTCGCTGCCGTCGACCAGGCGCGCGTGCTGGTCCGCCATGGCGAATCAGCCGGCTTCGCGCCGGCGGGTGCCCTGCAGTTGGAGCCGCAGCCAGGCATACCAGCTGCCCAGGCCTTCGCCACTGTGTGCTGACACCTGCAGCACCTGCAGGCCCGGATTCACGCGCTGCGCGGCCTCGATGCAGCGCAGCATCGCGAACTCGACGTGCGGGAGCAGGTCGATCTTGTTGATCAGCATCAGGCCCGCGGCGTGGAACATCCCGGGATATTTGAGCGGCTTGTCCTCTCCCTCGGTCACCGAAAGAATGACGACCTTGTGCGCCTCGCCGAGGTCAAACCCAGCCGGACAGACGAGGTTGCCGACGTTTTCGATGAACAGGATCGAGCGGGGAACCGGATCGAGCGCGCGCAATGCATGGCCGACCGTGTGCGCGTCGAGGTGGCAGCCCTTGCCAGTGTTCAGCTGCACGCTGCGTGCCCCGGTGGCGCGGACGCGGTCCGCGTCGAGGGAGGTCTCCTGGTCACCCTCGATCACCGCCATCGCGACCTCCGCAGCCAGGTCGATGAGTGTGCGCACCAGCAGTGCGGTCTTGCCCGAGCCCGGGCTGGAGACCAGGTTCAGCGCCAGAACTCCGCGCTGCCTGAACAAGCGGCGGTTGCTGCGGGCGTCGGCGTTGTTCCTGCCGAGAATGTCCTGCTCGACTTGCACCATCCGCGACCGGCTCATGCCTGCCGCGTGGGCATGCGCCGGGGTCAAGCCTTGTTGCTGGCGCCCCGCGCCGGCAGTGTGGTGATCATGATCGTGGAGCGTTCGTCCCTCGACCCGGACTTCGCCATCCCGGCAACCGCATACGGTGCACATGTCAGTCGACCTCCAGCTCCTTGATTCTCAACGCATCACCGCTGTCGGTCATCAGCGCGTGGCCACCGCAGCGAGGGCAGGCGTCGCCCCGCTGCGCGATGTCGACGGCGAGCGCGCACGCCTGGCACCAGGCATGCGCAGGCACGACGACAATGTCCAGCGTCGCGCCTCGGGCGACGCCGTGCGCGGCAACGATTTCGAAGCACCAGCGCAGGGCATCGGTGTCGATGGTGGCCAGGGTTCCGATTTCGAGCACGATGCGCCGTACCCGGTGGAACGTCTGGATGCGCGCCTGCGCCTCGATGATCTGGAGGGCGCTTTCGCAGAGGGACATTTCATGCATGGGTCGGTGCTGATGCATCCACAGTTGGATCGTCAGCGGCCAGGCCGTGGCGATCAACCGATAGCAGCTGGGCTCAAGCATACGCGTTGCCGTGCCGGTGACAACGCATGCCCATGCGCGTAACCCAGCTATGTATTATTGTTTTGCAAACTATCGCCTGCTTTGTCCGAGATCCGATCCGAGTTTTGACGATAGTCGCTTTTTGCAACATCGAAAAGATGAGTGTCTGATGACACTGATTTATCCTGCTGGTCAGCAGAAAACCGCGCGGCGTCAAGCTTGACGTTGGAGCGTCCGCCGGATTGGATCACCGTGGGAAGGTTACCGTTGACGCCATGCGCATCCATTTTCTTTAATAACGTCATCTCCGTCGCGCCGTCTATGGAGATTTTTTTCGACTTCCTCAGCTTGCCCCATAATTTTCCAAGTGCGGTTTTGCTTTTTCCAGCGGTTGCTGCCATGTGTGTGTTGCTTGCGCCTGGTTTGATACGCGACCATATCCCACTAAAAAATCGTTTGAATTTCGAGCGCTTGACGCTGGAGTGATCTGAAACCTGCGAATCGTCAATTGAGATGTCGCGATAAGTTTCGGTGAAAGTTGCATGGTCGGAGAGGAGTTGTGAAGAATCGAAACTTTGATCACGTAAGCTATTGTTGTTGACTAGAAATTTTCCGAAATCCTTGGATGTTTGAAGGCCGAAATCTTCACCGGCCATCGCGTGTGCGCCGCTGGTGGCTACGTTGTTGGAGAGGAAGCTCTGATCGTCATGAGATTGTTCATTTTGAATGACGCTCGCGTTGACAACGGCGTCGCGTGTCCTGTCGCTACTGCGGTTCCAGACCTTGACCTGCGCCAGCGTGATCGCCTTGGCATGATGGTCGGCGGCGAAAGCGATTGCGTAAAGTTTTGCGTACGCGCTGGTTTTCTTTGCAAGCCTCTCACCTTTGGTCATCTTTTGGGCATTGGCGTGAATGCCGAGGGAAGCGAGGGTCGGACGATAGCGTTGATCGTCGCAGAGCGCCGTCAGGACGCTTTGGCACCGCGCATGGGTGAGTTTCTTGGCTAATGCGAGCGTGGTTTGAATTTCCTTGACGATGGCCGTCAGATTGCTGGCTGTGGCGGCGGGATCGCTCTTGATGGAACGCTTGATGTCCTTGGCAATGAACTTCTCGATATTTTTTTGATATATCAAGGCTTTTCTCATATTATGCAAGCCGGCTTTGTCCCCCATGGCCGCAATGTGACGGTGGCTGCTTGACATGATCATTCCTCCAGCATGTATGTGACGAGCTTTGCAACATACGCGAGGGAAGCGCTTGCGCTAGATGATCAGTCGTATATATGGCGTTATGGCTTTATGACGTGAGGGTGTTGCAATGCATCCCCGATCTGGAGGGAAATGCGAGGCGCGCACGAGGATGCCGGCGACGCGAATGATCGGCAGCCGCGTGGCGATGGAGTCGGATGTGTCAGCGTGCGTCCGCGTGTATTTGATGCTGCGAAAACAGCATCAGCCGATGTCATTCGGTGGCATTGGCGGTTGCGGCGGGTCGGGCCATGACAGGGGAGATCGGCGCGCACAGTTCACGGGCCATGCAGTGCTGCACCTCCTGCGCCAGCGCGCGGCGCTCGCGACCGTGCACCGGGGGCAGAAAGTGCACGTGTACCCGCAGGGGCGGCGCGGCGGCGATGCGCCGCAGGGTGTCGAGCATGGTGTCGTCGCCCACGTAGGCGGGGGCGGGGCTGATCCTGGCGGTCGTGGCGTCAAGATAGCGAAGCACGACGGGCTGCACGGGCACGCCCGCACTCACGGCCGCCTGAAACAGATTGGCATGCATGGGCAGGAGGGCGGTGCCGTCGGAGGTGGTGCCTTCCGGGAAGACGCTGACGTGGTCACCATTGCCCAGGCAAGCCGCCATCGCGTGCATCACCCGCATGGCGTCGCGCGGGCGTTCGCGTTCCACGAACAGCGTGCCGACGCCGCGCGCCAGGCGCCCGAGTACCGGCCAGTGGTTGACATCCGACTTGGCGACAAAACGCGTCGGATGGGTGGCGTTCAGCGCGATGATGTCCAGCCAGGATATGTGATTGATCGCCAGCAGGCAGGCCTGCGCCGAGGGGGCGCCTGAGACCTCCAGATCCACGCCGCAGGCGCTCAGCGTTGCGCGTGACCAAACGCGGATGGCATGCTTGCGTGCAGCGGCGTCCAACGCGGGAAATTGCCAGGCCATGGTCAGGCTGCCGCGGCCCAGCAGCCACGCCAGCCGGGCCAGCATCAACCCCAGGCGCAGGGGTGCGGTCGCAGACCTGAGCGGTGGCATCGCGCGGCGTCAGGTCGAGGTGATACGGGCCTTGCCCGCATCGTGGACCACGCGACCGTCGATGATGGTGAGGCGCACGCGTCCGCGCAGCTCGACGTCGGCCAGCGGCGTGTTCTTGATGCGGCTGCGCAGCGCGGCGCGCTCGGGTTTCCAGCGTGCTTCGGGTTCGACAACGACGACCTCGGCTGGCGCACCCACGCGCAAGCCCGCCGGTGCGAGGCCGGCGGCGGCGGCCGCGCGGTTGGTGGCGCAGGCCAGGGTGGCTGCCAGCGACAGCCCCGCGCGGTGTCCGAATTCGAGCACTGCGGGCAGCAGCAGCTCAAGGCCCGTTGCGCCGGGATCGGCTTCGGCAAAGGGGAGAATCTTGGCGTCGGTGCCCACGGGGGTGTGATCGGAGCACACGGCGTCGATGGTGCCGTCGGCCAGGCCGGCGACCAGGGCGTCACGGTCAGCCTGCTGGCGCAGCGGCGGGTCCAGGCGCATGCGGGCGTCAAACCAGCCGATGTCAAGGTCGGTAAGCAGGAGATTGTGCAGCGACACGTCGGCAGTGATGGGCAGGCCCTCGGCCTTGGCCTGCCGCAGCAGTTCCACACCAGCGGCGCTGGAGACTTTGCTCAGGTGCACCGCGCAGGCGTTCGCACGCACGAGCTCGATGATGGTGTGCATGGCGATGGTCTCGGCGATCACCGGTACCCCCGCGAGCCCCAACCTCTGGGCGTAGGCCCCGCTGGCGGCCACGCCACGGCCCAGGTGGGCATCGAGCGGACGCAACCAGACCTTGTAGCCGAAGGTGCTGGCGTATTGCATCGCGCGCGACAGCAGCAGCGTGTCGGCCACCGGTGCATCGGCCTGCGACAGACCGATGCAGCTCGCCTTGACCAGCGATGCCATTTCGGCGAGGCGCTCGCCGGCCAGACCTACGGTGAGCGCGCCCAGCGGATAGACGCGCGAGCGCTTGATGCGGCGGGCGCGCCAGCGCAGCATTTCCACGAGGCTAGGCTCGTCGAGCACAGGATCCGTGTCGGGTGGACACACGACGCGGGTGACGCCGCCCGCCGCAGCGGCGGCGAGTTCCGAGTCGAGCAGACCGGCGGCTTCGCCGCCCGGCTCGCCGAGGCGCGCGCACAGGTCGACCAGGCCGGGGATGACCAGACAGTTCGTGGCATCGATGGCGAGGTCGGGCACGAAGCCATCGGGGGCGCATCCGACGGCGATGATGGATTCTCCGGCGATGGCGACGTCACCGCGGACTTCAAGACCGCTGGCCGGGTCGACGATGAGACCGCCGCGCACGAGGATGGAATGGGGCTCGGTCATGGGAAGAGGCAGCGTTCTGAGGGCGTTCGGGGGCGTGGGTTGGTGTCGGGAGCGCTGGATCAAGCAGCGTTGTTGGCGACGATCGACAGCACCGCCATGCGGACCGCGATGCCGAAGCGTACCTGCGGCAGGATGACGCTCTGCGGTCCGTCCGCCACCGCGGAATCGATCTCCACACCACGGTTGATGGGGCCGGGATGCATGACGATCGCGTCGTCGCGCGCCAGGCGCAGTCGCTCAGCGGTGAGACCGTACATCATGTTGAACTCGCTCGCCGATGGCAGGAGACCTCCAGCCATCCGTTCGTTTTGAAGTCGCAACATCATCACGACGTCGGCACCGCGCAATCCCTCGGAGATGTCGTGGCATATCCGCACGCCCATGGAGCGGAGGTCGCCTGGGACCAGGGTCTTGGGGCCGACGGCGCGCACCTCGGGAACCCCCAGAGTGGTGAGGGCATGGATGGCCGAGCGTGCCACACGCGAATGCACGATGTCCCCGACGATGGCCACCGTGAGGGCCGTGAACGCAGGCTTGTAGTGACGAATCGTCATCATGTCCAGCAGGCCCTGGGTGGGATGGGCGTGCCGGCCGTCGCCGGCGTTGACCACGTGGACGTGATCCGGGGTATGGCGCGCAATCAGGAAGGGCGCGCCGCTTTCGCTGTGGCGCACGACAAAGATGTCGGCGTCCATTGCTTCAAGATTGGCGATGGTGTCGAGCAGCGATTCGCCCTTGGCGGTGCTGGAGCGCTGGATGTCGAGGTTGAAAATGTCGGCGGAGAGGCGCTTGGCCGCGATTTCGAACGTCGTACGGGTGCGTGTGGAGTTTTCGAAAAACAGGTTGAAGACGCTTTTGCCGCGCAGCAGAGGAACCTTCTTGACGTCACGGTCGCCAAAACTCACGAAGCCTTGTGCGGTATCCATGATGTGCAGAAGCACGTCGCGGGGCAGCCCTTCGATGGACAGCAGGTGGTGCAGCTCTCCGTGGCGGTTGAGCTGGGGGTGGGCGTATTGCATCAAACCTCCGACGCGATGAATTCAAGGCGCGCATCGCCGCCCGTGCTGGCGTCAGCCCCCGTGTCGGCGCGACGCAGCTCCAGCATGCGTGTGGCATCCAGTGTGATGGTGGCGCCAACGAGGCTTGCGCAGACGGGGAGCTCGCGCCCGCCGCGGTCGACCAATACCGCGAGGTCGACGCGCGAGGGGCGGCCGAAGTCATAGAGCTCGTTGAGCGCCGCGCGGGTTGTGCGACCCGTGTAAAGCACGTCGTCCACGAGAAGGATGGCACGGCCGTTGACGTCGAACGGCAGGTCGGTGCGGTTGCCGCTGGGGTGCAAGCCACGGGTGGCGAAGTCGTCGCGGTGATACGTCGATGACACCACGCCCAGGGGGGTGTGAAGCCCGAGATCGGCATGCAGGCGTTCAGCCAGCCAGGCGCCGCCGGAGTAGATGCCCACGAGGGTCGGCTCGGCGCGCTGCGCCGGCAGCCATGCCCGTACGTGGTCGAGCAGGCGCGCGTACAGCGCTTCGGCGTCGGGAGGAGGTGCGATGTTCATGCGCAGGATCGAAGGTATTGTTCGAGAATCAGGCGGGCGGATTCGGCATCGACATCGACGGCGCCGCCGTCCTCGGCCTCGCGGGATGTCCAGCGCTCATCGACCATCGCCACCGGCACGCCGAAGCGGCCGTGGAGCTGATTGGCGAAATGACGCGCCTGGACGGTGCGCAACTGGACGTGGCCTTCACGCGCCAGCGGCAGTCCGACGATCAGCCCGGCTGGCTGCCATTGGGCGACGAGGTCGGCGATGGCGGCGAACTTGCCGTTGCGCCTGCTGGCGTCGACGCTGCACAACGGGCGTGCACTGGCGGTCAGGGTGTTGCCCACCGCCACGCCGATGCGCTTTTCACCGAAATCGAATCCCATCAGGATGCCGGCGGGCGGTGGCGGCTCAGGCATGTCCTGCGGTTTGCGAAAGACTGAGCGGGGAAATTCCCATCAGCGACATGGCGGCATCGAGCCGCTGCTCGGTGGCGACATCGAACACGACGGACGGATCGGCTTCGACGGTGAGCCAGCCGTTGTGAGCGATTTCCTCCTCCAGCTGGCCCGCGCCCCATCCAGAATACCCGAGCGCGACGAAAAACCGCGTCGGTCCGATGCCGTCGGAGATGTGTTCGAGGACATCCTTTGACGTTGTCATCTGCAGGCCGCCGGGCACCTGAAGCGTGGACGCATAGGTCTGGCTGGTTGGGTCGTGGAGCACGAAACCGCGCTCAGTCTGGACCGGACCGCCGAAATAAACCGTACGCTCGCCAAGCCCCGGCTGATTGAGTTCCAGGTCGATGCGGTCAAACAGCTCCTTGAGCACCACATCCGTCGGGCGATTGATCACCAGTCCCAGAGCGCCACGCGGAGAATGCTCGCAAATGTAGACCACGCTCGCGGCAAAGGATGTGTCGAGCATGCCTGGCATGGCAATCAGGAACTGATTGCTCAGATTCGAGACATCTGCATGCGGGTTCATGGGGTCATATTATCGCTGTCCCGCAATCCTTGGTGGCCTCAGGCACGTGCCGGCTGATTTCTCGATGGACACTCAAACTCGTTTTCATGGTGCGGGGACCGCGCCCGTGCTGGTGTGGCTGCGCCGTGACCTGCGTCTGCATGATTCGGCGGCGCTGCACCACGCGCTGGCGCTGGCGCGTCGCGTTGGCGCGCCGCTGGCGCTTGCCTTCGTGTTCGACGAGGACATTCTCGGGCCGCTGCGCGCGCAAGGCGTACGTGCCGACCGGCGCCTCGCGTTCATCGTCGACAGCCTGTGCGAGATCGAGACGACGCTGCGCGCGGCGGGAAGTGCGCTCTGGGTCGAGCGTGGGCGTGCGCTCGATTGCATCCCGGCGCTGGTACGCAAGCTCGGCGCGCGCGCCGTAGTGGCCAATGGCGACTACGAACCCCAGGCGCTGGCGCGTGACGCCGCCGTGGCCGCGGCGCTGGCAGACCAGGGTGTGGCCTGGACATGTCTGGACGACCATGTGATGGTGGAGCCGTCGTGTCTGCGAACTGCGCAAGGGCGCCCCTACGGTGTCTTCACGCCCTACCGCAATGCCTGGGTACGCCACGTGCAGGCACTGAGCGCATCGCCGCTGGAATGCAGGGCCTGCGACGGACTGGCGGCGCACCTGCTGCCAGTGGCGGGTGCGCAAGCCGGCGGGGTGCCGACGCTGGAGGCGCTTGGCTTCGAGGCAGTGGCGTTACCCGAAGGGCTGCAGGCGGGGGCGCGCGCCGGGCGCGCACGCTTCGAGGCCTTTCTCGGCCGCATCGATGCCTACGCTGACACGCGCGATATCCCGGCGCTCGGTGGAACGAGCGATTTATCGGTGCACCTGCGTTTCGGCACTGTCAGCGTGCGTGAACTCGGGCGTGAGGCCTGGGTGCGTGCGCGCGCCGGCAGCCGCGGTGCCGCATCTTGGCTGGACGAGCTCATCTGGCGCGACTTTTATGCGCAGGTGCTGTTTCATCACCCGCATGTGGAGCGCCGTGCGTTCAAACCCGCATACGACGCCATCGCCTGGGACGAGGCGCCAGCACTGTTCGCGGCCTGGCGGGACGGGCGTACCGGGTATCCGCTGATCGATGCGGGTATGCGTCAACTGGCCACCACCGGCGCGATGCACAATCGGCTTCGCATGGTCGTGGCGAGCTTTCTTTGCAAAGACCTCGGATTGGACTGGCGCGAGGGCGAACGCCTGTTCGCACTGCGCCTGAACGACTTCGACCTCGCATCGAACAACGGCGGGTGGCAGTGGGCGGCATCCACCGGGTGCGATGCGCAACCGTGGTTCCGCATTTTCAACCCGGTGACCCAAAGCGAGAAGTTCGATCCCCACGGGCACTATATCCGCCGTTACGTGCCTGAACTCGCGGACCTCCCGGACGGCGCCCTGCATGCGCCATGGTTGGCGCCGACCGCGGTGCTGGCGCACGCCGGCGTGCGTCTCGGACAGACGTATCCACGCCCGGTGGTCGATCACGCGGCCGCCCGCGCCCGCACCCTGATGCGCTATGCCGCAGCACGCGATGACGCGTAGCGGCGATGCCCGCCGTCAGTGCGTCGCGCGGCGGTCGATGTAACTCCCGATCAGGGCCAGCAAGTCATCTTCGGAATAGGGCTTGCCGAGGTAATGGTCAACGCCAAGTTCCTCAGCGTAGTTCCGGTGCTTGTCAGCGATGCGGGACGTGATCATGATGACAGGCAGATGCAGCGTGCGCGCGTCGGCGCGGATGTTGCGGGTAAGGTCGAACCCATCCATGCGCGGCATTTCGATGTCGGTCAGCACCACGTCCGGTAACGCTCCCTGGAGTTGTTCGAGCGCGTCGATGCCGTCCTTGGCCAGCTGGACCGTATAGCCATTTCGTGCCAGGAAGCGCTGCGTGACGCGGCGTACGGTGATCGAGTCGTCCACCACCAGCACCGTCTGGCCTCGCGTCGAGGCTTGATCGCTCGGTGGCGTCCCGGCGCTCGTCAGACCCGCGGCGTCCGCCGGCCGTGCCGCCATGCGCTGCGCCGCGTCCTCTCCATGGACGGCCGCCAGTGCCACGGGGTTGTAGATCAGCACCAGGGCGCCGTCCGGAAGCATGGAAATGCCGGCCAGCCCCGGTACGCGCGAAAGCTGCGGGCCGAGATTCTTGACCACGACTTCCTGGTTACCCACAACGTCGTCGACCAGCAAGGCCACGCGCTGGGCGGCGCTGTGCACCAGGACCACGGGGACGGTGCGGCCCGGCGCTTCAGCGCTGGCGCCCGATTCCCCGGTCAGTGCCCCGAGCCAGTAAAACGGCAGCATGTCACCGTCGTGGCCCCGC
>DAICZP010000066.1 GCA_027311065.1 Thiomonas sp.
GCGGGGACAGCTCGATTTTTCGCTCGCACCGGCAGGCCCGGCCGTGCACTTCGAGGGCCACGCCAGCGTCCACAATTTCCTCGCCGATACGCTGACACCGCGTGAGCCACTGCTGGGCTGGAGCGCCCTCGAGCTCGATGGCGTGACGTTCGCGATGGCGTCAGGTTCACAATCGCCGCCGTCACTGGACATCACGCGCGTCGCCCTAGGCGACTTCTACGCGCGCATCCTGCTTGACGAGCACGCGAAATTCAACCTCGCGCGCGTGTTCGCACAGCGTGCGGTTTCGGGATCCGCGCCCACGGCCGCGGCCACGCCATCCTCGGCGCCTCGGATCGCCATCGGCGGGATCGTGCTGAAAGGTGGACGCATCAGCTATACCGACCGTTTCGTGCGCCCGAACTATGCGACCGACCTGACGGCGGTCAACGGCACAATCGGTGCTCTCGCCTCCAATAACGCTGCCGCGGCCGCAGTCGACCTGCATGCGGTTGCGCAAGGCAGTGCGTCTGTGTCCTTGAAAGGCAATGCAAATCCGCTGCGCAAGCCGCCGGTACTTGATCTCCACGGTGTCATGAACAATTTGCAACTGGCGCCGCTCTCTCCCTATTCGGGACGGTATGCCGGCTACGCCATACGGCGCGGCTTGATGTCCATGAACGTCCATTACAAGATCACAGCCGCCGGCGCATTGCAGGCGGACAACCGTTTGACGCTGAAACAACTGACCTTTGGTGATCCGGTCGCGAGTGCCGACGCCACCAAATTGCCTGTATTGCTCGCGGTCGACCTGCTGAAAGATCAGAATGGCAATATCAATGTCGACATCCCCGTGTCAGGTTCGCTCAACGATCCGAAATTCAACCTCGGGTCGGTGATCAGCGATGCCGTCGGCCATGTGTTGCTGCGCGCGATCACGGCACCGTTCAGCCTGCTGGGGCATTTGTTCGCAGGAGCAGGTGCTCCGCCCCAGTCCGATCACATCACCTACCCCCTGGGGAGCGCCACGCTGCAAGCCGTCAATGCCGCCAAGCTCGACGCCATCGCCCGGGTCATGCAAGCGAAGCCGAACCTGATCCTGACCATCACCGGAGACGCCGCGCCGGCCCGGGAGCGAGCGGCATATGCCAGCCGCATCATCGAACGCCGGATGGTGACGTTGTGGAAACAGTCCCTGCCGCGTGCCGAGCGACTGGCCGCGGCGAAGGCGGATTCGGTCCCCGCTGCAGATCGCATGCGGGTTCTGGCGGCGCTCTACCATGCGACGCCCCTCCCCGGGAAGCCCCGAAACCTGCTGGGTATGGATACCACGCCGCCGGCCGCCGACATGGCAGCCAGGCTTGAAGCCGATGTTCCCGCCGGCGAGGATCGCATGTTGGCACTGGCGATGCGCCGCGCCGAGGCACTGCGCGATACCCTGGTCCAGCGAGGTGTTCCCGCAGCCCGTCAATTCATCGGTGCGCCGCAACTTGTGACGGCGACCGCCGCCGGATGGATGCCCGAGTCCGTGCTGACCCTCAGTCTGCCGTGAACCCCTGACCGTCAGACCGGATCTGCTTGTTGACGGCGCCGTATCCCGGGCTTACAGTCAAGGCGTCGTTGCGGTGCAGCCGCCTCGACACGTGAGGCGGGTGAAATCCGCCTCGCGACCTTGAAATCCCTGCATCCATGTGGGGTGCGCTCCCGGGCAGCAAACCCCGGATCCGCGTCAGACGAGGCCGCGCTGCCTTCGGCACGCGGCCTTCTTCTTGGGTGCCGGGCGACCCCGGGACGCTGTGCCCGCCTCCAATGGGTTGGCGGGCTTTCCATCGCCAGACAAGACGCTCCTTTTCCCGACGAGTCCCCCATGATCGAACGCGACGAAACAGCATCCATCACCCTGGCCGGCGGCTGCTTCTGGTGCACCGAAGCAGCGTTTCTGCTGGTCGATGGGGTTCTCGACGTGACCAGCGGCTACGCGCAGGGAAGCATCGATCACCCGACCTACGCGCAAGTATGCACCGGCACCACCGGCCACGCTGAAGTCGTGCGCATTCGATTTGCACCACAGCGTGTCACGCTGCAACAGCTGCTCGACGTTTTTTTCATCATCCACGACCCGACCACCCGCGACCGGCAGGGCGCAGACGTGGGCTCCCAGTATCGTTCCGGCATTTATTTCGAACGTCACGAGGATGGAGAGATCGCCCGCCATTACGTCAGGACGCTCGCCAACAGCGGACGCTGGGGCGGTGCAGCCATCGTTACTGAAATTGAGCCATTACGCGCATTCTGGCCAGCCGAAGCCGAGCACCATCGCTATTTCGAGCGTCACCCAGGTCAGGGCTATTGCCAGGTGGTGATCGCGCCGAAACTGAGCAAACTGCAGCAGCTTTCGACCTTGGCGATGCGCTGAGGGGCCGGCCTTCGGCAGCGCGCACGCGTCGCCATGGCGCACAGCCTGCCCGAACTGGCCTCGGTCAGGGGGCGAGGCGCTGAAGCACCCAGTCTCCATCAGGCTGGCGTCGATAAGCGATGCGATCGTGCAGGCGCGAGGGTCGCCCCTGCCAGAATTCCCAGGCCTCGGGCTGTAAACAAAAACCGCCCCAATGGGCCGGGCGAGGCGGCGCGAGGCCGAATTTCAATCCGAACTCTGCCGCGCGTTTGACCAGCACGCCCCGCCCATCGATCGGGCGGCTTTGCTCTGACGCCCACGCGCCGATGCGAGATGCAAGCGGGCGAGAAGCGAAATAGGCATCCGACTCCTCTGGCGAAACCCGCTCCGCGATCCCTTCGATGCGTACGACCCGCTCGAGCTCGACCCAGTGGAACTGCAATGCCGCATGCGGGTTGACGGACAGCTCATGCCCTTTGCGGCTTTCATAGTTGGTATACCAGACGATCCCTCTCGCATCGAAGCCCTTGATCAGCACGATACGCGTGGACGGGCGCCCATCTGCACCGACCGTCGCCACGGTCATGGCGTTTGGCTCCGGCAGCTCGGCTGTGACAGCCTCGTGCAGCCACCGCTCGAACTGTTTCAGGGGGTCGCGATCGACATGGGTCTCGTCGAGTTCAGCGCGGGAATAATCTTTGCGAAGGTGGGCGATTGACTGCATCGGCGCAGTATAAGCACCGATGCAGGCCTGCGCGGCCATCAGCGCGGCAGCTCGGTCGTGCCGCGGAGGAAACGGTCGATTTCCCGTGCGGCCTGACGGCCTTCGCGGATTGCCCACACCACCAGACTCTGCCCGCGGCGCATGTCGCCTGCGGCGAACACCTTGGGCACATTGGTCGCGTAGCCCGTCACATCGTCGGTAGATGCGTTGGCGTTGCCTCTTGCGTCACGCTCGATACCGAACGCATCAAACACCGTGGACATGGGGTGGACGAAGCCCATGGCGAGAAGCACCAGGTCCGCATCGAGCATGAACTCGCTGCCAGCGACCTCCTGCATACGACCGTCCTTCCATTCCACGCGGCAGGCTTTGACCGCCTTGACCTTGTTTTTGTCTTTCCCGGTACCACCGACGAACTCCTTGGTCGCCACCGACCAGTCGCGCGAGCAACCTTCCTCGTGACTGCTCGACGTACGCAGTTTGATGGGCCAGTACGGCCAGACCAGCGGCTTGTTCTCGGCTTCCGGCGGCTGCGGAAGCAGTTCGAACTGCACCACGCCAGCCGCACCGTGCCGGTTGCTGGTGCCCACGCAGTCCGATCCCGTGTCGCCACCACCGATCACGACCACGTTCTTCCCGGTGGCAAGAATTTGACCTTTGAGCCTGTCTCCGGCGTTGACCTTGTTCTGCGGCGGCAGGAACTCCATCGCGAAATGGATGCCATCGAGCGCGCGGCCCGGCACCGGAAGGTCACGAGGCTGTTCCGAACCACCGGCCAGCAACACGGCGTCGAACTCCGCCAACAGCGCCTCGGCGCTGCGATGGGATTTTGACCAATTGGTCACGGTCGCGCCAGGCCCGTCCATCGGCATCGCACCCACCAGTACGCCGGTCTCGAAGCGCACGCCCTCGGCCTTCATCTGCTCGACCCGCCGATCGATATGGCTCTTTTCAAGCTTGAAGTCGGGAATGCCATAGCGCAGGAGGCCACCGACACGATCGTTCTTCTCGAACACGGTGACATCGTGGCCGGCGCGCGCGAGTTGTTGCGCTGCAGCGAGTCCGGCGGGGCCGGAGCCGACGACCGCCACTTTGCGGCCGCTGCGGTGCGCTGCGGGCTGCGGAACGATCCAGCCCATCGACCAACCCTTGTCGACGATTGCATGTTCAATCGACTTGATGCCCACCGGCGCTTCGGTGATTCCCAGGGTGCATGCCGTCTCGCAAGGCGCGGGGCAGATGCGACCCGTAACTTCCGGAAAATTGTTCGTCGAGTGCAGGACGTCCAAAGCGCGGCGCCAGTCGGCATGCCAAACCAGATCGTTGAAGTCGGGGATGACGTTGTTCACCGGGCAGCCGTTATTGCAGAACGGAATGCCGCAGTCCATGCATCGCCCCGCCTGTACCTTGGCCTTGTCATCTGGCAGTTCGCGGACGAATTCCTTCCAATGCTTGAGGCGTGACGCCGGCACCTCGTAGGTTTCCTCCTGGCGCTCGAACTCCATGAAGCCGGTCACTTTTCCCATGATGTTTCCTTGTTCGGGTCTCTCTGGCTGTGCGTCGGAATATGCTTAGTCGGCGGCGATCGTGGCGCGCGCCTTGTCGGTGGCGGACTGTGCCTCGCGTTTGGCGGCCATTTCGCCAAGCGCCCGCTTGTATTCGAACGGGAACACTTTGATGAAGCGTGCGCGCGATGACTCCCAGTCGTCGAGCAACTGGCGCGCGCGCAGGCTTCCAGTCCAGCGGTGGTGATCCTGCAGCATTTTGCGCAGTTGCTCTTCGTCGGTCTGGCCACGGTGCCAGAAAGATTCCGGAACGGTGGCTTTCTGCTCGGCGGCGGGAATCACCTTGTCGAGCGCGACCATGGCCGTGTTGCATCGGCGCGCGAACAGTCCGTCGACGTCGTAGACATACGCGACACCCCCGCTCATCCCCGCTGCGAAATTGCGTCCGGTTTCGCCCAGCACCACCACAGTGCCGCCAGTCATGTACTCGCAGCCGTGATCACCCGTGCCTTCGACGACGGTCGTCGCTCCGGAATTCCGCACCGCAAAGCGCTCCCCCGCGACGCCACGGAAGAACGCCTCACCGTCGACCGCGCCATACAGCACGGTATTGCCGACGATGATGTTGGTGTGCGCATCGCCGCGGAACTCGATGGTCGGCCGCACGACGATGCGCCCGCCCGACATGCCCTTGCCCGTGTAGTCGTTGGCGTCCCCGATCAGATACAGGGTCACACCACGCGCCAGAAAGGCGCCGAAACTCTGTCCCCCCGTTCCTTCCATCTGGATATGAATGGTGTCGTCGGGCAGACCGTCGTGCCCGTAGCGGCGCGCAACCTCGCCGGAGAGCATGGCACCCACGGTACGGTTGACATTCCGTGCATCCTGGATGAACTGGACTTTCTCGCCGCGTTCGAGCGCCGGACGCGCGCGCTCGATGAGCACACGGTCCAGCGCCTTGTCGAGGGCATGATCCTGCGTGTCGACGTGCCGGCGCGCAACGTCAGCCCCGACTGCCGGCTGGTGCAACACGCGTGAGAAATCGAGACCGCGGGCTTTCCAATGGTCGACACCGGAGCGCATGTCCAGCAGGTCGGCGCGGCCGATCAGGTCATCGAACTTCGAAATGCCCAACTGCGCCATGATCGAGCGCACTTCCTCGGCGATGAAGAAAAAGTAATTGACGACGTGTTCGGGCTTGCCGGTGAACTTCCGGCGCAGCACCGGGTCCTGGGTCGCCACCCCCACAGGGCAGGTATTGAGGTGGCATTTACGCATCATGATGCAGCCCTCGACGACCAGAGGCGCGGTCGCGAAGCCGAATTCGTCCGCACCCAGCAGGGCGCCGACGACGACGTCGCGGCCGGTCTTGATCTGGCCGTCGACTTGCACACGCACGCGGCCGCGCAGGCGGTTGAGCACCAGAGTCTGCTGCGTTTCTGCAAGCCCGATTTCCCACGGCGAGCCCGCGTGCTTGATGGATGACAAGGGCGAGGCTCCGGTCCCGCCGTCATGGCCGGCAATCACAATGTGATCAGCCTTGGCTTTCGCCACCCCGGCAGCAACCGTGCCCACCCCCGACTCGGACACCAGCTTGACGCTGATTGATGCCGACGCGTTGACGTTTTTCAAGTCATGGATGAGTTGAGCGAGATCTTCGATCGAATAAATGTCATGGGGCGGTGGCGGGGAAATCAGGCCGACGCCCGGCACAGAGTAGCGCAGCATGCCGATGTAATCGGAGACCTTGCCCCCCGGCAACTGGCCGCCCTCGCCCGGCTTGGCGCCTTGTGCCATCTTGATCTGGATCTGGTCCGCACTGGCAAGGTATTCTGCCGTGACGCCGAAGCGGCCGGAAGCCACTTGCTTGATCTTCGATCGCAGTGAGTCGCCGGCCTTGAGCGGAATGTCAGACACCACCCGATCGGCACCCAGCACCGACGCGATGGACTGGCCATCGGTGATCCCGGATTGGCCAGTCCGCATTTCGGTACGGTAGCGCAGCGGATCCTCGCCCCCCTCGCCTGTATTGCTCTTGCCGCCGAGGCGGTTCATGGCAACCGCCAGGGTCGCGTGCGCCTCGGTGGAAATCGAACCCAGTGACATGGCGCCGGATGCGAAGCGCTTGACGATTTCGGTGGCGGGCTCCACCTCATCGATCGATATCGCCCGCGCAGGGTCGACCCTGAACTCGAACAGGCCGCGCAGCGTCAGCATGCGGCGCGACTGGTCGTTGATGATCTGGGCATAGTCCTTGTACGTCTGATAGTTGCC
The DNA here is from genome assembly GCA_027311065.1 of Thiomonas sp. Classification (GTDB taxonomy): domain Bacteria; phylum Pseudomonadota; class Gammaproteobacteria; order Burkholderiales; family Burkholderiaceae_C; genus Thiomonas_A. The sequence continues at coordinate 6,878 of DAICZP010000066.1, forward strand.
CGCGCGGGTGGCATGCTGCAGCTTCGCAATCGCGTCAGGTGTCCACATATGCTCTTCGCCACGGGCGCGCCAGGCGTATTCACCGCCGGCGTCGAGCATTTGGTCGAGCAGGGGATTGGCGCCGAAGGCATCGCGGTGCATGCGCAGCGCCTCCTGCGCAACTTCGAATACGCCGATCCCGGCCACTTGGGACTGGGTGCCGGTGAAATACTTGTCGACCAGTTCGCGTGACAGGCCGAGCGCCTCGAAGATCTGTGCGCCGCAGTAGGACATGTAGGTGGAAATTCCCATCTTTGACATGACCTTCTGCAAACCCTTGCCGACCGCCTTGATGTAGTTGTGGATCGCCTTGTCGGCGCTCAGATCCCCCGGGAGGTCGCGCGCCATCTCGGCGATGGTTTCCAACGCCAGGTAGGGGTGGACCGCTTCCGCACCGTAGCCAGCCAGCACCGCGATGTGGTGGGTTTCGCGGGCGCTGCCCGTTTCGACCACCAGGCCGGTCTGCGTGCGCAATCCCAGGGTGGTGAGGTGCTGATGCAACGCACTCATGGCGAGCAGCGCGGGGATGGCGACACGATCGGCGCTCACACGACGATCGGTCACGATGAGAATGTTGTGGCCACCCTTGATCGCATCCACCGCCTCGGCGCAAATCGAAGCCAACCGAGCCTCGATGCCCTCGGGGCCCCATGCGACGGGATAACAGATGTCGACTTCGTAGCTGCGGAACTTGCCACCGGTGTGGCGGGCGATCGAACGCAGCTTGGCCATGTCGGCATCATCGAGGATGGGCTGACTGACCTCCAGGCGCATTGGCGGATTGACCTGGTTGATGTCCAGCAGGTTCGGACGGGGACCGATGAAGGAGACGAGCGACATCACCATGTTTTCGCGGATCGAATCGATCGGCGGATTCGTCACCTGCGCAAACAGCTGCTTGAAGTAGTTGTAAAGCGGCTTGGGACGGTTGGACAACACCGCGAGTGCGGCATCGTTGCCCATCGATCCCACGGCCTCGTCACCGTTCTGCGCCATGGGTGCGAGCAGGAACTTGAGATCTTCCTGGCTGTAACCGAACGCCTGCTGCCGCTCCAGCAGGGGCAGCGCGGGGGCCTCCGGCGCGCCATCGTGCTCGAGGTCATCGATGCGGATACGCAGGTTTTCAATCCACTGGCGATAAGGACGTGCGCCAGCGAGCTGGTCCTTGAGCTCCTTGTCGTCGATGATGCGGCCGGCTTCCATGTCGATGAGGAACATTTTGCCGGGCTGCAGACGCCACTTTTTGACGATCTGGCTTTCGGCAATCGGCAACACACCGGCCTCGGAACCCATGATCACGAGGTCATCATCCGTGACGATGTAGCGCGCCGGGCGCAAACCGTTTCGATCCAGGGTGGCGCCGATCTGGCGTCCATCGGTGAAGGCGATGGCGGCTGGACCATCCCACGGCTCCATCATCGCGGCGTGGTACTCGTAGAACGCGCGTCGACGCTCGTCCATCAACGCGTGCTGTTCCCAGGCCTCGGGAATCATCATCATCATCGCGTGGGACAAGGGATAGCCAGCCATCACCAGCAATTCGAGGCAATTGTCGAAGCTGGCGGTATCACTCTGGCCAGCGTAGATCAGCGGCCAGAGCTTGCTGAGGTCATCTCCGAGCACCGGGGAGCGCACCGCGCCTTCGCGCGCACGCATCCAGTTGTAGTTGCCCTTGACCGTATTGATCTCACCATTGTGCGCGACCATGCGGTAGGGGTGGGCGAGCGGCCACTCAGGAAAGGTGTTGGTCGAGAACCGCTGATGCACCAGCGCCAATGCCGAGACAACACGCGCATCATGCAGGTCGCGGTAGTACTCGCCGACCTGATCCGCCAGCAGCAGCCCCTTGTAGACCACGGTGCGCGCCGACATCGACGGCACGAAGTATTCCTTGCCGTGACGCAGATTGAGGCGCTGAATGGCGTGGCTGGCGACACGGCGAATCACGAACAGTTTGCGCTCGAGCGCATCCGTCACCATCACGTCGGGGCCGCGGCCGATGAAAATCTGGCGTATCACCGGTTCCTTGTCGCGTACTGTCGGCGACATCGGCATATCCCGGTCCACCGGGACATCGCGCCAGCCCAGCACCACCTGACCTTCAGCGCGCACCGCGCGCTCGATTTCCTGCTCGCACGCCAAACGCGAAGCAGACTCCCGCGGCAGGAAGATCATCCCGACGCCATACTCCCCCGGCGGCGGAAGCTCGACGCCGGCAAGGGCCATTTCGGCACGGTAGAAATTGTCCGGGATCTGGATCAGGATACCCGCGCCGTCGCCCATGAGCCTGTCGGCGCCGACCGCTCCGCGGTGATCCAGGTTTTTCAGGATCAGCAGCCCGTTGCGCACGATGTCGTGCGATTTGACGCCCTTGATGTGCGCGACGAAACCCACGCCACAGGCGTCGTGCTCCTGGCTTGGGCAATACAGGCCGTCGCGGGCCAGGGCATTGATTTCGGAATGCGTGGGCATCGGCTGCTCCCTGTCAAAAATCCATTGAGGAAGACCGAATCTACTGCATTGCAACAGCCCGCGCAAGAAAAACCATTATTCTGTCCCCTTAATTGAAACAAGTACGCCGATTGGCATATTAATTGGGGACGGATTGACGCGGACGGCCGCGCGGCCTCGCTCCGAGCTTGCGCCCGACGTCGGCCTCGCACCGGGCAATGAAGTCCGCGTCGCCGACAGCCCGTCCCGCCAGAGCCGCCGCCTTGAACAAAGGCCACTGCGCTGCGGCATCGCTCGCCTCGAACAACGCCCGGTACGCCGCCTCGCGGGCGTAGGGGGTATTGCCGAGCGCCCACCACGCAGCGGCGTCGCGCAGCCAATGGCGATGAAGGCGCCCTGCGTGATGCGACAAACTGCTCCAAGGCCAGTCTGCCGAAGATGCGACATTTTCTGCGGCGGGCGCTGACTCCACGGCGCAGGAAGCGCGAAGCAGCCAGGCATCAGGTTGCACCAGCGCCGTACGAAAGCGACCATCCCAGACGGCCTCGGCGGCGCCCGCACGCGAAACATGGCCACGGCTGGTGCAGCGCGCAAGCTCCTGCATCAAGGATGACAGTCCAGCGCAGGTCTCTGGTGTGAGAAGAAGATAGACCGCCGTGGGCAGGATTGCGTAGGCGTGAATCGCCACGGCCCGCCGCGATGCGGCGTTTGCCAGGCGCTCCAGGTAATTCCCGTAGTCATCCGCTGCGCTGAACACGGCGTGGCGCGAACGTTGCAGCACGAGGTGCGGCACCATGGGAATGCACAATCGTGGATGGCGGGCCATGCACGCATTGTGCATGGGAGGCCCGCCTCCACGCACGTCACCGTCCCACGCGCGTTATGCACGCAGCCGCGCACCACCATCAGGGCCTGGCGTCGTCCAGCCTGCGTGCCTGCCGGGCCATTTCCATGCCCGCGCGCAACGCAGCGCGCGGATCCTTGGCATCGATGACGGCACCGATCACGGCGGCGCCGTCGACGCCAGACGCGAGGACCGCGCCCAGTCGATCGAGGGTGATGCCGCCAATCGCCACGAGCGGATAACGCGGCTTGCAGCGTGCGACCCAGTCACGCAGGCGCACGAGGCCGAGCGCGTCATAAGGCAACGTCTTCCGCATGGTCGGGAAGACCGGCCCACAGGCAATGTAGCTCGGCGATGCAGCGTGGGCACGCGCCAGTTCACACGGCGTATGTGTGCTCAATCCGAGCCGCAAGCCAGCGGCGCGCAACGCGTCGACTGCCTCCGTCCCAGCCGCGTCAAGGTCTTCCTGGCCCAGATGCACGCCAAAAGCCCCGGCGTCAATCGCCTCGCGCCAATGATCATTGATGAACAACTGTGCGTCGACCTGCCGTGCCGCCGCCGCCGCGCGATCGATCTCGGCCCGCAATGCCGCGCCTGCAAGATGCTTGATCCGCAGCTGCACGGTGCGCGCTCCCCACTCGAGCATGCGAAGCACCCAGTCGGCATCCGGTGCGATCGGGTAAAAACCGCAAGGCGTCAACAACGCCGGGAACATCGCACCGGATGTCGTCGGCAGCGCGCCGGCCAACCCCAGGACAGGCATGCTCGTGCTGCCCAGACACGCAGCGGCATTGGCCAACGCTCGCCCCTGCCACGCTGCCTGGGCGATACCGGCATGGGTGCGCCATTGCGCCTCGACCACCGCGTCTGCAAGACTCCAACCGTCCGCCAGCATCGCGGCGAGCGCCGAGGCGAACAAGCAACCCGTGCCGTGCGCGCGCCGTCCGTCCTGATCCGGCAGACGTGGTACGGCGCAGGCCTGCACCGCATCGCGTGTGACCAACCAGTCGACGCTCAGCGCCCCGCGCGCATGCCCGCCCTTGAGTACGACCGCGCGGGTGCGACCAGCTCCAAGCCAGCGCGTGCGCAGGGCCGCAAGCCACGCATCGGGCAGGGCCCCCGCCTCATGCCACGGATCCAACCCGAGCAGTGCAGCCGCCTCGTCACGGTTCGGTGTGATCACGTCGCACGCCTGCGCCAGCGCATCGAGCGCGTGCGCGGAAGCCGTCAGCAGCGCAACGCCCCCGGCCCCGGGAGTCAGCACCGGATCCCACACGATAGGCCCCGAGGAAAACCCGCCACAAAAGTCGCGTACGACCTCGACGACCGCCGCGCTGCCCAGCATGCCAAGCTTGACGGCCGATGGTCGACC
>DAICZP010000068.1 GCA_027311065.1 Thiomonas sp.
GGATAAAGGGGGCGTGTCGGACCGCGTGCGCGACGCGCACGCCAGCACCGGGCGCGTGAGGCGCCCGGGCGGCATGCGCGGGTTCAGGGGCAGGGTCCAACGACGCGGCGGCTGGGCGTGACGGGGCTGCCGGCTCTATGCTTGTCGCTCGCTGCAACAAGCGTCAGCCCGAAGCGGAGACCCGTACCCATGGCCAAGAATGAACATGAAGGTAGATTAGAACAGATTGCTGTGACAAATCGTATGCCGACTGCCGATCGTGGGCAGAACGATGCGCTGGCAACCCAGCTTCAACACAGTACCTATCGGCCGCCGGAAGGATTCGACGCCGTACCACCGCCGATTCACCGTGCCTCGACCGTGCTGTTCCCCGATACCGGCGCCATGCGCTCGCGCGAATGGCGCGAACGCACTGGCTATACCTATGGACTGCACGGCACGCCGACCACTTTCACGCTTGAGCGACGTCTTGCCGACATCGAGGGTGCACGCCACTGCGTCTTGTGTCCCTCGGGGCTGGCGGCGATTGCGTTGGTGAATCTGGCCCTGCTGCAACAGGGGGACAGCGTGCTGGTACCCGCCAACGGCTACGGTCCTGGCGTTGAGCTTGCTGAACGCATGCTGGCACGTTTCGGAATCCAGGCCTGCCGCTACGATCCGCTTGACCCCGGATCTGTGGTCGCGCTGGCGACGCCCTCGACGCGTTTGCTCTGGCTGGAGGCTCCCGGATCGGTGACCATGGAGATGCCTGATCTGCGGGCACTGGTCGGGCAGGCGCGCACGCTCGGATTGGTGACGGCGATCGACAACACCTGGTCGGCGGGCATTGCACTCAAACCCTTCGAGCTCGGCATCGATATCTCGATGCAGGCACTCACCAAATACCAGTCCGGCGGCGCTGACGTTCTCATGGGCGCGGTTCTGACCCGCGACGCGTCGCTGTACGCGCGTCTCAGCGACGCACATATGTGGACCGGACAGGGTGTTGGCGGCGATGACGCCGGCCTGGTGCTGCGCGGGTTGCATTCGCTCGCGCTTCGGTATGCGGCGCAGGACGCCGCGGGGCGCCGCATTGCGCAGTGGCTGATGTCGCGACCGGAAGTCGGACGTGTCTTTCACCCGGCCCTCGAGGGCAGTCCGGGCCACGCATTCTGGGCGCGCGACTGCGTGGGCGCGGCCGGCTTGCTCGGCTTCACCTTCCGGGGTGATGTCGCACCGGCGGATGTGGATGCGTTCGTCGATGCCCTGCGGCTTTTCGGGATCGGCTACTCATGGGGAGGTCCGACCAGTCTCGCGGTTCCGTACGACGTGGGTGCAATGCGCGGCCGTACATGGCGGGATGCTCCCACGTTGGTGCGGTTGGCGATCGGATTGGAGGACGTCGACGACCTCATCGCCGATCTGGCACAGGCATTCACCCGCGCGCACCGAAGTTTTGACGCGCCCCGTGTCTGATCAAACCCGCTGCGGCAGGAACGTATTCCGAATAGCCTACGGAAAAAACTACTGCCAACGATATTAAAAGCGATTTCGGTAAACGATAGCGGGTTTTCATAAAGATTTTTTATCAGTGTTCCGCTTTGGATTGGCGGCGGTATGGTGCTGCGCGTCAAGCGCAGCAATGATCATTTTCCAGTTGAATGCCGTGGTTTTAATCTCCAAGGCAATCGATCCGGGCTACAACATCATTCATGGAGCGCGTCATGGAGGGCGCGTCGGTGCGGGCGACTCAAGGGGAACATCATGCTGAAACCAGCCACATTCAATTTGACCGGCAAGGTGGACGGCAATATGTCGGAGATGACGTCATTTCTGCGTCGTGGCGACGCGATCTGACCACCCATGGGCATCTGTACCACCATGAAAAGCCGGTGCAAATACCGCGCCAACGTCACAGACCAAAGAGGAAAACCATGAACAAGATAGCAAATGCCGGGCCAGGCGTGCCCACGTTCCAAAGTATGAATGGACAATCAAGGCAAGAGAATTTCTACGCATTGCACCGACCGCCGACAGCTTCCGCCGATCAGCATCAGCGCGACGATGCCCAAACGGTCGGCGTTGAACCGGCGTGCGTGCAGATGCTGGTGCGTCAGGAGAGCTTTTTTTCGAGCATCGGGAAGGCGCTCTGCGGGTTCATCGCATGTTGCACCGGGCGAGATAAGGAGCCCCAGCCGGAGTTTCTTTCCTATCGTCACATTGGAAACAATGTATTCGAACAAATGAGTCGGGAAGACGCAGCCGCCAACCAGCGTGAAACCGACAAGTACATGGAGCGTCTTCGTGCTGAAACGGCGATCGCCAGATCGGGCCGCGAAAAATTCGGGTTGACATTGATGTCTTTCACGTCGGAGACGACGTCGCGTAAGGACGCAGAGGTCTGTCGGGTATCGCTCGAGAGCGACAACATCGCGTCGGATGGTGAGTTGAGTGCTTCGAGCAGTGGTTCAGATACGCCAAGCTGGAACGGCAACAAGACGTATCGGCAGAAAGCGGGGCACGTGCCCGCGTGGAGTTTCGCGCAGGCCATGCCGTCAGGTCAGCCGGTCTATGCACCCTCGTCACGCCGCCGCACGCCCAGCGCCGGGATGGAGTAAGTCATGAAGCCTGTACTGAACTGCTTGTTGACGTGCTGCCAGCGGCATGACCGCGACGGCGAACATCTCGATGACGTGTATGCGGTGTACAGCACGCATCCGGTCTCGACCGGGGACGAGACCTCCCTGGCGACGCGATGGGCGCGTCCTTCTCAAAACTGGTGGACCAGGCTGTTCGCAGGGTGCCGTGGGGGCGACGCGCGTGATGTCGCCAGTGAGATGGCGGGCGATGGAGACGATCTCTCGCAACGGGGCGTGATCCGGGTTGCAGGGGCACGCACCTACCCGAAGACCGACGTCCGCCGGCAGGAGGAATGCTATGCGGACGAGGTTGGCCTGCGGACTGGACAATCGGCGCCACAGCCTGGAAACCTGGGCGGCGCTGCGCGCGCGTTGCAGCCGAACGGGCCAACCCGGCACCTGAAGGCCAGCGCGGGCGATTCAGTTTGGGCGCCGCGGCTGCGCCGCTCGGCCATCAACACCTTGCTGATTCGGAGCCCGAGATGAAAACCCATGTGAAAACCTCGCCAGGGCTTGGTGGTGTTCGGCAAACTGCAGTGCTCGATCGCCGGCGCCAGGGGCAGAACGACAAGCTGCCGACTGCACAGGCACACGGGCTTGCGGGCCCACGTCTTGCGGCGCCGTCGGGCGGCATCCAGGCGCGTCTCAAAGGCGGGCCCGGCAGCACGCTGACGCAGGCATACTGCACGTCCCCGCAGTGGATGCAGATCCCGCTTGGACGCAGCGCGGACCGTCAGGTATCCGATTTTCGCGCGCTGGCGTCAAACCTGCTGGTCAGTCCGCATTCGGGCAGGACCGTGGAACTCGACCGCTCGACACAGGAATACCGCTGTGATGGACGCGCTGGATTTCCACGAATCGCACGACTGAGTCCTGGATATGCGTTGAAAACCCCAGATGCCATGTCAAGATATGGATCAAGGAGAGTCGATGGCGATATTTCATCATGTCATGCTTCGGGCACGCGGATGCCGCGTTTGAGCGCATTTTCACCCGTCATGCCGGACGATCGTGACATCAGGCTTCACGCCTTGCCAGACACCAACAAGGAGCAGGTTTTTACGCCAGCTTCGGAGCGCAGGGAAACGCCGGCGCGGGGTCGGCGTATCGCGCTGAGCCACGGTGCTTTGCAACAAGGGCAACCAGGTGCCTTTCTCGATGCGCTGGCGGTAGAGCGAAGTTCTTCATGGGCGCTGGTATTGCAGGGGTTTTGCTGTTGTTGGCGTCGGAACTGAAATGATTTTGATGCGCGGCGAATCGGACATTGTTGGTATTGCATGTTCGATGCACGCGGTGCACATCGACGCAGACCATATATTATCGAATACAAACGGTCAATGACCACGGAGTAAACCATGATTACAACAACACCGTCGACCCAACGCCCCAGGCGGAGTCAATCCTACGATGACATCAGGAAGCAGCAGCCAACGCGGAATATGCTGACTGGCTCTGCGGCCATTGCCGGGGACGGTCGTCCGGAGGCGAAGGCTGGAAGCGCCAGCCAAGCCGTACGCCACGTCACGCTTACGAAAAGACCATCGGAACAAGCGTGGACCCAAGCAAGGCCCGGTGTCATGGGCGACACGCCAGGCGACGCAAAAGCGCTGCAAGTTGGCAGGCTGGGTGCCCAAGACCCGCAAGCAATGCCGCGTGGATTACAGCGACAAGGACCGCTGAAGCTTCAGTCGAAGCCGGTGACCATCCTGTATCTCGCGTCCGGGGATGGCGAGGGTGACGGCGAAAGTCCGCACATCAACGCCGCGCGGAAAAGGCTGGCGCAGAAGGTGTTCATCAACCTCGATGACGACGCCCGTGTTCGACAGGACAGCCCCAAATCTCCTGGGCCCGATGCAAATACCCACAAAATCGAGATGAGCGCGTCCGAGTTCGGACAGTTGCTGGCGTCCGCCGACACGATGGAAAAAGCCCTTGAGGTCTGGAAAAATCAGGGACATTACGCGATCAAACAAAACCCTGTGCCGGATGTCATCCGGTATGACGTTGGCGGCGACAGCGAGCGCTCGCACCGCAATGACGCGTTGAGGGGTTCGTTGGAAACGATCCACGAGCAGGACGAGGAGGAGAGCGCGCGACGGACCTCGGAAGGCGGTGGGTCGTTTGTCGGCGAGACGGATTGCGACACAACCGCGGGGGCCGCCGAGCATTCTCGCATCGAGGCCGGCCACGCCATTGCTACCGCGACCAGCAGCGCGGGCGCGCGCGGGAATGCCCATGCCAGCGGCGAGATGGAGGAAATTCTGGATCAAACCATCGTGGTCTCAGAGGCACGCGCGATGGCGCAGGACGGGCCCTCCATGTCGGCGAGGTTCACCGGACCTTGGCTGTTCGGGAAGGCCGTCAAGCCGCGTGGGATTGTCAATCTGGAGAATGATTTGCCGCGGGCTGGGCAAGTTGGCGTCTCGTCAGCGGTGCTCGGCCGGCCTGCTGCGGCACCCCGCAAGGCACTTCTGGAGTCGCGTCAGGTCAAATCGCTGAACAACAGTCTGCTCGGCAGGCAATTTGCGCCAATCAAATATCCGGTCGCGGTTGGGAACCGAGCCGGCCTCGAAGTCAGCTCGCGGAAGCCGGTGAGGGTGGCGTTCGGGAGCACCATCAAGTCCGGGATATCCAAGCGCGTCTCCGGGGCACTGGACGTGCGCAAGGTGATGGCGGTTGTGGCGCGCACGGTGCCCCCGACGCGCGCGGCGGAGCGCATCGGAGGAGGGTCCGGTTTCGCCGTTCTGCGTGGGGCCAAGATCTGCTACGTGAAACGGCAACCGGGGCTTCGAGGGGGGGCCGTCGCTGCGCCGTTGACGCCCGCGGAGCGACAAGGTCTGGATCTTGGTGACGCGTCGTTGCTCGATGACCAGGGTCTGTACGACGACGTCATGCAGCTGCCGACCAATGTTCTGGTGAATGGCAGCGTGTGATGCTGGATATGCCAGCCCGCTTCAACGGCATGCCATGCATGCGATGCGCCCCCGCCAGGATCATGGCGGGCGTTCAAACGTCCACGAACAGACCCAGCGTGGCGTCGAGCCCGCCATGGTCGATGCAAGCCATGGCGGCTTTGCGGACGGCCGGCTTGGCGTGGTAGGCGATGC
>DAICZP010000070.1 GCA_027311065.1 Thiomonas sp.
GGGGCGGCGCGACCGCGCCTGCACTGGTGCTGCACACCCTCGACGGGCGCAGCATCGCCTCGCGGGACCTGCTCGGCAAGGTCGTGATTGCGACCTTCTGGGCCACCTGGTGTGGTCCATGTCACGAGGAACTGCCGTTGCTGTCGAACTTCTACCAGCATCATCGGAAGCAAGGTCTCGAGGTGCTGGGTTTCAGCCTCGACGGTCCCGACGATTTGCCGGACGTTCGCAAGCTCGCGGCGAAGCTCGACTTCCCCGTCGGGTTGCTCGGCAGCGCCTATGCCGGAGCGTACGGGCGCATCTGGCGTATTCCTGTCAGCTTCACCATCGATCGGCGGGGAATGCTGGCCGACGATGGCTGGAAGGATGCGCACCCCGCCTGGACGCCTGAGCGTCTTCAGTCCCTGATTGTGCCACTTCTTGCGGGCTGATCGGTGTTGCCGCAGTGCACGCGAGATTGGCCCGCCCCTGGATCCCGGCACGACTGCAAGGAACTCCGACCGCCAGACGGAGACCCAACGCCAGGTCGAGATCCGTGATCGCAGACGCGTTGGAAGATCTGCTGCACACGCGGTGCATGGTGGTACGAAAGTGCGAACTCGAAGGTTTCGCTGACGCCCTGACCAGCACTCTTGCCCGATGAAGCCCGTCAGTGCTGCTCGCAGAAATGACTTCGTCGATGCATGCTGCTTTCAGCGACGTCATTACTTATGGTTGATGCTATGGCCATTCTCACGGTTCGAAATCTCCCGGACGATGTACATCGCGCACTACGGGTGCGCGGCGCAGCATGGCCGCAGCACAGAGGCTGAGGTTCGCGCGCAGCCGAATGCTCAGGCGGCATTGCTGATTCGCCTGGTTCGCCAGTATCCGGACACCATCGAACGCCTGGCGAGCGTTTAAGCACGACCAACTCTTCATGCCTCTCAAGGAAACCCCGGGGCGCTCACAAGGCGGACGCCGCTTCCCGCATGGCGGAGGGATTCATGGCGAGCGAAACCACGCTGACGCCGGTGGCGGCGGATATTTCGCCGACTGTCATCGCCTGCGTGAAGGAGCGTTCGCCCCCCTGGATCGCCGCGCTGACGGCAGGTCCGGACGGCTTCACCCTTGCCGACATCAACCATCGTCAGCGCGTCGCAATTGCAATCCTGCAGCTGAGCGTCGACCACGAGCGGTGGTCGCCTCTCTTCCTCCACGTCTGCGAGTTACCTCGCTGGGATCGGTCTGGCAGCTGTGCTGGCCGACGTGCGCCTCACGCTCCAGCGGCAGAAAATGTTTCACAACATCTTCGCGGACGACATGGCCGAGTGAACGACACAATCGAAAGTTCCCCGGCAGTTCCCCAGAAAACAAAAGCGCGCACCTAAGTGCGCGCTTTTGTTCAGGAATTCGTGGGGTGGCGCACGGGACGAAGATGCGAACTGGAGCATGGCGCTGGCCCCCTGGCGAACACGCCATCCATGACGCAGAAGACGGAACCCGCTTGCCCTTGCAGGCGTAACGGACTTGGCTCTATTGTATCGAATACGATACAATTGGCCCGTGTGTTATGTCATCCAGCAGACCGTGGCCTTCGCCAGGTGGCGTGCGAGCCTCAAGGACCTGCGGGCGGCGACGGCGATCCGGCGTCGCCTCGAGCGCGCCCAGTCAGGCAACCTCGGAGACTTCAAACCGGTCCAGGGCGACGTATCCGAAATGCGCATCGACATCGGGCCCGGCTACCGCCTGTACTTCACGATCCGGGACGGGGCCGTGGTGTTCCTGTTGACCGGCGGGAGCAAGTCCACGCAAAGCGCCGATATCCGGCGCGCCGTGAAGATGGCCAGGGAGATCTGAACCATGAACCAGAAATTCATCCCCTTCGACATCGTCAGCGAACTCGACTCGGACGAGGCCATCGCCGAGTACCTGCGCCAGGTGTTCACCGACGGCGACTCCGACGAGATCATCCGCGCCCTGGGGCATGTGGCACGTGCCCGCGGAATGGCGAAGCTGGCCGCCGACAGCGGGCTTGGCCGGGAGAATCTCTACAACGCGTTGAAGCCAGGGGCCAAGCCGCGGTTCGACACCATCCTGCGCGTGTGTCGGGCACTGGGCGTCGACCTGGTCACGCAGCCGCACGATGCTCGGACGACGGCCTGACGGCCGGGGAGCACGCCGATGAAGCGCAACCTGGCCGCTGAGCTCGCCGAAGGCTTTGAAGCACTCGCCGTCGACCGTCTCAGCCAACGCCCACTGCAGCCGCCTGAAGTCGAATCGATGACGCCGCCTTCCGATCTCATGGGAGACCTCGTCGCGCTGGAGAGGGAGCTTCACGATCCGGCTGTCCGCCGCAATCGCGCTCGCGTCGACGCGCTGCTGACCTACCGCACGGCCGAAGGTCTGGCGGACGGTTCGGACATCAGGCATGCGCACCGCTGTTCCCTGTGGCTGCGCGTCGAAGGTCGATGGCAAGTGCGCTACCACCAGGCCACGCCCGCGACCGAGCCTCCTGAAAAAGCAAAACGGGCCCCGAAGGACCCGTAAGCTTTTGATCTAGTTGGGGTGCGGAGCGGGACGAAGATGCGAACTGGGTGATCGCTCTCAAGACCTGAAAGTATCGAGAGCCTCCAACGACTCGAAACCCTCGCGGCATGCACCCCGACTGGCTTATCCTGGGGTAAGTTTTCACGCCTGCGCGTCCGCGGCCCAGGGCTGCCACACGGCAACTCCACCGGCGACAGCTCCTTCTACACACTTGACGCCACACTGGCCAGCTCGCCGCACAATGAGATTGCCCCCCTGACATAGTCCAGAAAGCGCTGGGCGAACGCCGCCACGTATGAGGAAAACGAGCCCGCCCCATACCGCGCCCTGTAAAATTTGTACCAGTTCAAACTCAAAAGAGCCAATATGGCCGAAGAAGTGAATTTGCTGCCCGGCCTCGGCCGGCGCTTTGAACCGGGGAGTAGAGGAAGCCTTCGGTCGCAGACCGAAAGCGCCGTCAAGCCGTTCCGGGAAGTGGTGCGCGCGTGACGAACATGGCGCTCCGAGACGCCCCTCCACTGAGCCGATTCCTGAGGATGGCCGTGGTGGCGGGCGTCGAGAGCGCCGTTCAAATCCACATCGACCGCGGCGACGACCTCAACGCCCGCGACGACAAGGGGCAAACACCTCTGATGCTCTCCGCGGCCCGCAACAAGGCCGCGATCTGCAAGCTGTTGCTCGCCGCCGGCGCCGACGCAGGCCTGCTTGACCCTTACGGCCGAGACGCCCTTGGCATTGCCCATGCGGCGGGCGCGCTCGACGCGGCTTCGGCCATTGAGGCCGCCTGCATGCCCGATGGCGGCCAATCCGTGGATGTGGACGCGGGACACGTCACGCACGCCGCCGATGATGCTTCTGGAGCCGACCTCGCTGACCTCCAGCCCGAAGCCACCGCCGTCGCGCCTCCGACACCGGAAGCCGCCGCGCCCGAAATCGCGGTTATGGCCGTTGACGATGGCGAGGGGTTCGATTTGGGTTTGTGGGAAGCCGAAGAGGACCAAGCGCCGCCCGAGGACGATCCCACGCTCGCGGTGGCTGCGGTAGAAATCCAGGCCGCGATCACCGACCACCGGCCTATCGACACGTCCGTGGACTGGGACGACTTCGAGGCCTACCTGCCCGAGCGCGCCACACCGCTGCCGCGCGCCGACGATGCCGAAGCCCGTGAGCGGCTGCGCCTGGTGCTGCTTCGCGCCATTCGCGAAGGCAGCGTCCCGCATTCGGCCATCGAGGACTTGACCAGAGGCGACGACGGCGAGCCCGCCCCGGAGGCAAACGCGCTGCTTTGCATGGTCGTCAACGACCTCGGCGCCGAGACCGACGAGCGATTCGAGTATTCGGCTCCCCACGAGAGCTTTGAGGTGTACGTCTCGCCCGACGAGAAGCCTGGCGAAGAGGACGCGGTCGCCGACGCCATGGCGTTCGTGGACGAGCTGGCCGCGCGACGCAACGAGCCCCTGCGCCTCTACCAGCGAGAGCTCCACCGCGAAGCGCTGCTCACTGCTGAGACCGAAGTTGCCCTGGGCCAAGCCATGGAGCGTGGCATCGAAAAGGCGCTCGACGCGCTGGCAGCTTGGCCTACTGGCATCAGCGCCACGCTGGAGGCGGCGCGCCTAGTCGCCAAGGGGGCCAAGCCCCTGCGCTCGATGTCCTCAGGCCCGCAATACGAGCCCCAAGAGGCCGGAGCCGACGCCGAACCCAGCGCCGAAACGGACGCCGGCGCTGAGGTGGACACCGAGTTGGAGCCGGCCGCTGCCGATGGTGAGCCGGCAAGCGCCGAGGAAGAGGCCGATTCGCAGTTTGGTCTCGACGCCAAGGCCTCCACCGACGAGTTCGCGGAGTTCTGTGCCACCGCAAAGCTCCTCTCCGATATGCCCGTGGGCGAGAGCCGGGCCGAGCCCGAGTGGGAGCCATGCCGCAGCGCGCTGGCTTCCATGGGGCTGACCCGTAGCTTTCTGATGGAGCTGGCCGACGCTGGGATTGCTGGCGAGCCCGATTCGGCCGCCACGTTCAGCCAAGCGATGGGAGCCTATCGACGCGCGCGCGACCGCATGGCAGTCGCCAACTTGAAGCTCGTCTACTCCATCGCCAAGAAATACCTGTTCAGCGGCGAGCCGCTCAACGACTTGCTGCAGGAGGGAAACATTGGCCTCATCAAAGCCGTGGACCGCTATGACTGGCGCAGGGGCTTCAAATTCTCGACCTATGCGACCTGGTGGATTCGCCAGCAGGTCGGGCGCTTCGTCGCGGACAAAGGCAAAACCATCCGTATCCCGGTCCACGTCTACGAGAAGACCCAGCGCATCGCGCAAGCGGCCAAAGCCTTCGAGCTCAGACATGACCACGCCCCGACGCTCGATGAGATCGCCGCCCAAGTCCAACTGCCCGTCCGCAAGGTCGAGGCCTTATCTCGCCTGGGCTTGGAGCCACTATCCCTCGACGAGTTGCCCGATATCGACGGCCTGATCGCAGTCCACGCCAAGGACCAATTCGCTGGCCGCGATCCGATGGAATGCGTCGAAGACATCCAGTTGGGCGAATCCATTGACCACTTCCTGAGCACGCTCAAAGGCAAAGAAGAAAACGTGCTGCGCATGCGCTTTGGACTTGGCATTCAAGAGTCGATGACTTTGGAAGAAGTCGGCGCGAGGCTCGACGTGACGCGCGAGCGCATTCGGCAAATCGAAGCCAAGGCCCTGAAGCGGTTGAAGCACCCAACGCGACTTGATCGGTTCCTGATTGAAGTCGGCATGATCCCAGAGCCGCGCGAACGCGCCCCTGCGCAGCGCGATGCCGACTCCGGCGGCGAAGACGAAGGGGGCGAACCAACCGAGCAGGCGAAAGCCTCCGCGAAGAAGCCCACGCCGGCCGTGCA